>NZ_JBIAPU010000036.1:0-124893 GCF_042888465.1 Streptomyces sp. NPDC002888
CGGACCGCCGCCCACCGCGCCGCCCGGGGGGGGGGGGGGCGCGCCCCCCCCCCCCCCCCCCCCCCCCCCCCCCCCCCCCCCCCCCCCCCCCCCCCGCCCCGCCCCCCCCCCCCCCCCCCCCCCCCCCCCCCCCCCCCCCCCCCCCCCCCCCCCACGTTTCTGCTCAACCCGCGGAAGGGCTCAGCTCTCGTCGTGGGAGACCGCGCGACGCGCGTCCGCGTCCAGTACGCCCCAGCTGATCAGCTGCTCGGTCAGGACCGAGGGCGACTGGTCGTAGATGACGGCGAGTGTGCGCAGGTCGTCCTGGCGGATCGAGAGCACCTTGCCGTTGTAGTCACCGCGCTGGGACTGGATCGTCGCCGCGTAGCGCTGGAGGGGGCCCGCCTTCTCGACCGGGACGTGGGCAAGGCGCTCCAGGTCCAGGACCAGCTTCGGCGGGGGCTCGGCGGCGCCGCCCGGCGTGGTGCCCGGCAGCAGCTCCTGTACCGGGACCCCGTAGAAGTCCGCCAACTCGGCGAGGCGCTGTACGGTCACGGCACGGTCACCGCGCTCGTACGAACCGACCACGACCGCCTTCCAGCGTCCCTGGGACTTCTCCTCGACACCGTGGAGGGAAAGGCCCTGCTGGGTGCGGATGGCCCGGAGCTTGGCCCCGAGCTGTTTGGCGTATTCGCTGGACATATAGCTCCCCGGCACTGTGTCGACGCGGCTGGGCCGCGCGGCTGGTAACTCACTGTGAGGTTACGCAGCGTGATTCTTCTGCGTCAAGCCGAATGGTCCACACCGACTCTTCCGTGGTATCGGTGGCCGGTTGGGCCAAGGGGGTGACAGCGGTGCGGCAGGGGGGTGATCAGGGGTGTGGTCCGGGCCTGCTACCGTGGATGGCGCAATTCCGACGTCCTTTAAGATCCGTCCCGTGAGGCGGAGAAGGGGGTCCGTTTCGTATGGACAACAAGCAGGACAAGAAGCAGAACACGCAAGCGTCAGACGCGAGGCCCGTCCTCGAAGGTCCTGACATCGCGCGGGTACTGACCCGCATCGCCCACGAGATCGTCGAGCGCGCCAAGGGCGCCGACGACGTGGTGCTTCTCGGCATTCCGACCCGAGGCGTCTTCCTCGCCCAGCGGCTCGCCGCCAAGCTGGAGCAGATCACCGACCGAAAGATCCCGGTCGGCTCGCTCGACATCACCATGTACCGCGACGACCTGCGCATGCATCCACCGCGTGCGCTGGCCCGCACCGAGATCCCCGGTGACGGCATCGACGGCAAGCTCGTCGTCCTCGTCGACGACGTGCTCTTCTCCGGCCGCACCATCCGAGCCGCCCTCGACGCCCTGAACGACATCGGGCGTCCGCGCGCGGTGCAGCTCGCGGTCCTCGTCGACCGCGGCCACCGCGAACTGCCCATCCGCGCCGACTACGTCGGCAAGAACCTCCCCACGTCGCTGCGGGAGACGGTCAAGGTCCAGCTCGCCGAGGAGGACGGTCGCGACACCGTGCTGCTCGGTGTGAAGCAGACCGGTCCGGGCGCGCAGCACTAGCACTCCGGCGTACGACTCTGTCGCACGCCTCCCCACGCGCGCCCTCGCTTGCCCGGATCCTCCCGATACTGAACTGCCTTACGGAGCCTGACAGATGCAGCGTCATCTCATCTCGGCCGCCGACCTCACCCGCGACGACGCCGTCCACATCCTCGACACCGCCGAGGAGATGGCCCGGGTCGCCGACCGGCCGATCAAGAAGCTGCCGACCCTGCGCGGCCGGACGATCGTCAACCTCTTCTTCGAGGACTCCACCCGCACCCGGATCTCCTTCGAGGCCGCCGAGAAGCGCCTCTCCGCGGACGTCATCAACTTCTCCGCCAAGGGCTCCAGCGTCTCCAAGGGCGAGTCCCTGAAGGACACCGCCCAGACGCTGGAGGCCATGGGCGTCGACGCCGTCGTCATCCGGCACGGCGCCTCCGGAGCCCCGTACCGCCTCGCCAACTCCGGATGGATCGACGCCGCCGTCGTCAACGCCGGCGACGGCACCCACCAGCACCCCACGCAGGCCCTCCTGGACGCCTTCACCATGCGCCGCCGCCTCGTCGGCCGGGACGCCGGGCTCGGCCAGGACCTCTCCGGCAAGCGCATCACCCTCGTCGGAGACGTCCTGCACAGCCGGGTCGCCCGCTCCAACGTCGACCTGCTGCACACCCTCGGCGCCGAGGTCACCCTCGTCGCCCCGCCCACCCTGGTGCCGGTCGGCGTCGAGACCTGGCCCTGCGAGGTGTCGTACGACCTCGACAGCACGCTGCCCAAGTCCGACGCGGTGATGATGCTGCGCGTGCAGCGCGAGCGCATGAACGACGCCTTCTTCCCGACCGAGCGCGAGTACTCCCGCCGCTACGGCCTCGACGGCGACCGCATGGCGCGGATGCCCGAGCACGCCATCGTGATGCACCCCGGCCCGATGGTCCGCGGCATGGAGATCACCGCCGAGGTCGCCGACTCCGAGCGCTGCACCGTCGTCGAGCAGGTCGCCAACGGGGTCTCGATCCGCATGGCCGTCCTGTACCTGCTCCTGGGCGGCAACGAACCCGCCGTCAGCCAGGCCCGTACCACCGAGGAGAAGTAACAACGATGACCAAGATCCTGATCCGTGGTGCGAAGGTGCTCGGCGGCGAGCCGCAGGACGTCCTGATCGACGGCGAGGTCATCGAGGCCGTCGGTACGGGGCTTTCAACCGAAGGCGCCGAGGTCGTCGAGGCCGACGGCAAGGTGCTCCTGCCGGGCCTGGTCGACCTCCACACCCATCTGCGTGAGCCGGGCCGCGAGGACTCCGAGACCGTCCTCACCGGTACGCGCGCGGCGGCGAGCGGTGGCTACACGGCCGTCTTCGCCATGGCCAACACCTTCCCGGTCGCCGACACCGCCGGTGTCGTCGAGCAGGTCTACCGGCTCGGTCAGGAGCACGGCTACTGCGATGTGCAGCCCATCGGCGCCGTCACCGTCGGCCTGGAGGGCCGCAAGCTGGCCGAGCTGGGCGCCATGCACGAGTCGGCCGCCGGCGTCACCGTCTTCTCCGACGACGGCAAGTGCGTCGACGACGCCGTGATGATGCGGCGGGCGCTGGAGTACGTGAAGGCGTTCGGCGGGGTCGTCGCCCAGCACGCGCAGGAGCCGCGGCTGACCGAGGGCGCCCAGATGAACGAGGGCATCGTCTCGGCCGAGCTCGGTCTCGGCGGCTGGCCCGCCGTGGCCGAGGAATCGATCATCGCCCGGGACGTCCTGCTCGCCGAGCACGTCGGCTCCCGCGTCCACATCTGCCACCTGTCGACCGCCGGCTCCGTCGAGATCGTCCGCTGGGCCAAGTCCCGCGGCATCGACGTCACCGCCGAGGTCACCCCGCACCACCTCCTCCTCACCGACGAGCTGGTGCGCTCGTACAACCCGGTCTACAAGGTCAACCCGCCGCTGCGCACCGAGCGTGACGTGCTCGCCCTGCGCGAGGCGCTCGCCGACGGCACGATCGACATCGTCGCCACCGACCACGCCCCGCACCCGCACGAGGACAAGGACTGCGAGTGGGCCGCGGCCGCCATGGGCATGGTCGGCCTGGAGACCGCGCTGTCCGTGGTCCAGGAGACGATGGTGGAGACCGGGCTGCTGGACTGGGCCCAGGTCGCCGACCGCATGTCCGTCAAGCCCGCCCGCATCGGGCAGGCCCGGGGCCATGGGCGTCCCGTCTCGGCAGGTGAGCCCGCCAACCTCACGCTCGTCGACACGGCATACCGTGGGCAGGTGGACCCCGCGGGCTTCGCCTCGCGCAGCCGCAACACCCCGTACGAGGGGCGTGAGCTGCCGGGCCGTGTCACGCACACGTGGCTCCGGGGCAAGGCCACGCTCGTCGACGGGAAGCTGACGTGACATCTGCTGCACTACTGCTCGCGGCCGGACAGAAATCGGCCGAAGTGACCGACTGGGCCGCGCGGATCGGCTGGGTGGTCGGTCTCGGCCTCTTCGTCGCGCTCGTCTACTGGCTGATGCGCGAGGGCTGGAAGTGGCGCGGCACGCTCCAGGGCGACATCCCTGAGCTTCCCTCCGCGCCGGACGACCTCGGCCCGGCGAAACTCAGCATGAGCGGCCGCTACCACGGCTCCACCACCGCCGGGCAGTGGCTCGACCGCATCGTGGCCCACGGCCTCGGCACCCGCAGCCGGGTCGAGCTCACCCTGACGGACGAGGGACTGGACGTCGTACGCCCCGGCGCGAGCGACTTCTTCATCCCGGTCGGCGCGCTGCGCGAGGCCCTGCTCGGCAAGGGCATCGCCGGCAAGGTCCTCAGCGAGGGCGGGCTGCTCGTGGTCACCTGGTCGCACGGCGACAAGCTGATCGACTCCGGCTTCCGCTCGGACCGGGCGGCCGAGCACACCGAGTGGGTCGACGCCATCAACTCCATGATCAAGAACAACACGACGGAAGGCGCACGATGACGACCTCCACCAGGGGAGCCGCCAAGGTTCCCGCCGTACTCGTCCTGGAGGACGGCCGGATCTTCCGCGGCCGCGCCTACGGGGCCGTGGGGGAGACCTTCGGCGAAGCGGTGTTCTCCACCGGCATGACCGGCTACCAGGAGACCCTGACCGACCCGTCGTACGACCGCCAGATCGTCGTCGCCACCGCCCCGCAGATCGGCAACACCGGCTGGAACGACGAGGACGACGAGTCCCGCCGCATCTGGGTCTCCGGCTACGTCGTCCGCGACCCCGCGCGCGTGCCCTCCAACTGGCGCGCCAAGCGCTCCCTCGACGACGAGCTGGTCCAGCAGAACGTCGTCGGCATCTCCGGCATCGACACCCGCGCGCTCACCCGCCACCTGCGCGAGCGCGGCTCCATGCGCGCCGGCATCTTCTCCGGCGCTGCGCTCGACAGCGGCTCCGCCGGGGGTGTCGCCGCCGAGTCCGAGCTCATCGCGCGCGTGCAGGCCCAGCCGCACATGAAGGGCGCGAGCCTCTACGAGGAGGTCGCCACCCAGGAGGCGTACGTCGTCCCGGCGGTCGGCGAGAAACGGTTCACCGTCGCCGCCATCGACCTCGGCATCAAGGGCATGACCCCGCACCGCATGGCCGAGCGCGGCATCGAGGTGCACGTGCTGCCGGCCACGGCCACCGCCGAGGAGGTGTACGCCGTGAACCCCGACGGCGTGTTCTTCTCCAACGGCCCCGGCGACCCGGCCGCCGCCGACGGGCCGGTCGCGCTGATGACCGAAGTGCTCCAGCGCAAAACGCCCCTGTTCGGCATCTGCTTCGGCAACCAGATCCTCGGCCGGGCCCTCGGCTTCGGCACCTACAAGCTGAAGTACGGCCACCGCGGCATCAACCAGCCGGTCCAGGACCGTACGACCGGCAAGGTCGAGGTCACCGCGCACAACCACGGCTTCGCCGTGGACGCGCCGCTCGACAAGGTCAGCGAGACCAGGTTCGGGCGCGTCGAGGTCTCGCACGTCTGCCTCAACGACAACGTCGTGGAGGGGCTCCAGCTGCTCGACCAGCCGGCCTTCTCCGTCCAGTACCACCCCGAAGCCGCCGCCGGTCCGCACGACGCCGCCTACCTGTTCGACCGCTTCACGTCTTTGATGAACACAGTCCTGATGGAGGGCCAGCGTGCCTAAGCGCACCGATATCCAGTCCGTCCTGGTCATCGGCTCCGGCCCGATCGTCATCGGCCAGGCCGCCGAGTTCGACTACTCCGGCACCCAGGCGTGCCGCATCCTGCGCGCCGAGGGCCTGCGGGTCGTCCTGGTCAACTCCAACCCGGCGACGATCATGACCGACCCGGAGATCGCCGACGCCACCTACGTCGAGCCGATCACCCCGGAGTTCGTCGAGAAGATCATCGCCAAGGAGCGCCCCGACGCGCTGCTGCCCACCCTGGGCGGCCAGACGGCCCTCAACACCGCGATCTCGCTGGACGAGAACGGCGTCCTGGCGAAGTACGGCGTCGAGCTGATCGGCGCCAACGTCGAGGCCATCAACAAGGGTGAGGACCGCGACCTGTTCAAGGAGGTCGTGGAGGAGGTCCGCCGCAAGATCGGGCACGGCGAGTCCGCCCGCTCGGTCATCTGCCACTCCATGGACGACGTCCTCCAGGGCGTCGAGGAGCTCGGCGGCTACCCCGTCGTCGTCCGCCCGTCCTTCACCATGGGCGGCGCCGGCTCCGGCTTCGCCCACGACGAGGAGGAGCTGCGCCGCATCGCCGGCCAGGGCCTCACGCTGTCGCCGACCACCGAGGTGCTCCTGGAGGAGTCCATCCTCGGCTGGAAGGAGTATGAGCTGGAGCTGATGCGCGACAAGCACGACAACGTCGTGGTCGTCTGCTCCATCGAGAACTTCGACCCCATGGGCGTGCACACCGGCGACTCGATCACCGTCGCGCCCGCGATGACGCTCACCGACCGCGAGTACCAGATCCTGCGCGACATCGGCATCGCCGTGATCCGCGAGGTCGGCGTCGACACCGGCGGCTGCAACATCCAGTTCGCGGTGAACCCCGAGGACGGCCGCGTGATCGTCATCGAGATGAACCCGCGCGTGTCGCGGTCCTCGGCTCTCGCCTCCAAGGCCACCGGCTTCCCGATCGCCAAGATCGCGGCCAAGCTCGCCGTCGGCTACACCCTCGACGAGATCCCGAACGACATCACCCAGGAGACCCCGGCCTCCTTCGAGCCGACCCTCGACTACGTCGTGGTCAAGGCCCCGCGGTTCGCGTTCGAGAAGTTCCCCTCGGCGGACTCCACCCTCACCACCACCATGAAGTCGGTCGGCGAGGCCATGGCCATCGGCCGCAACTTCACCGAGGCCTTCCAGAAGGCGCTGCGCTCGCTGGAGAAGAAGGGCAGCCAGTTCACGTTCGTCGGCGAGCCCGGCGACAAGGACCAGCTCCTGACGGAGGCCGTCCGGCCCACCGACGGCCGCATCAACACCGTCATGCAGGCCATCCGCGCGGGCGCCACGCCCGAGGAGGTCTTCGAGTACACGAAGATCGACCCCTGGTTCGTCGACCAGCTCTTCCTGATCAAGGAGATCGCGGACGAGCTCGCCGCCGCCGACCGCCTGGACGCCGACCTGCTCGCCGAGGCCAAGCGGCACGGCTTCTCCGACCAGCAGATCGCCGAGATCCGCGACCTGCGCGAGGACGTCGTCCGCGAGGTGCGGCACGCGCTCGGTGTCCGCCCGGTCTACAAGACGGTCGACACCTGCGCCGCCGAGTTCGCCGCGAAGACGCCGTACTTCTACTCCTCCTACGACGAGGAGAACGAGGTCGCGCCCCGCGAGAAGCCCGCGGTCATCATCCTGGGCTCCGGCCCCAACCGCATCGGCCAGGGCATCGAGTTCGACTACTCCTGCGTCCACGCCTCCTTCGCGCTGAGCGACGCGGGCTACGAGACCGTGATGGTCAACTGCAACCCCGAGACCGTCTCCACGGACTACGACACCTCCGACCGCCTGTACTTCGAGCCGCTGACGCTGGAGGACGTGCTGGAGATCGTCCACGCGGAGTCGCTGGCCGGCCCGGTCGCGGGCGTGGTCGTGCAGCTCGGCGGCCAGACGCCGCTGGGCCTGGCGCAGGCGCTCAAGGACAACGGCGTGCCGGTCGTCGGCACCCCGCCCGAGGCCATCCACGCGGCCGAGGACCGAGGCGCCTTCGGCCGCGTCCTCGCGGAGGCCGGCCTGCCGGCCCCGAAGCACGGCACCGCCACCACCTTCGCCGAGGCCAAGACCATCGCCGACGAGATCGGCTACCCGGTCCTCGTACGGCCCTCGTACGTCCTCGGCGGCCGCGGCATGGAGATCGTCTACGACGAGACCCGCCTGTCGTCGTACATCGCCGAGTCCACGGAGATCAGCCCCTCCCGGCCGGTCCTCGTCGACCGCTTCCTCGACGACGCGATCGAGATCGACGTCGACGCGCTCTACGACGGCCAGGAGCTGTACCTCGGCGGTGTGATGGAGCACATCGAGGAGGCCGGCATCCACTCCGGCGACTCGGCGTGCGCCCTGCCCCCGATCACGCTCGGCGGCTTCGACATCAAGCGCCTGCGGGCCTCGACCGAGGCCATCGCCAAGGGCGTCGGCGTCCGCGGCCTGATCAACATCCAGTTCGCGATGGCCGGCGACATCCTCTACGTCCTGGAGGCCAACCCGCGCGCCTCGCGCACCGTCCCCTTCACCTCGAAGGCGACCGCGGTGCCGCTGGCGAAGGCCGCCGCCCGGATCTCCCTGGGCGCGACCATCGCCGAACTGCGCGCCGAGGGCCTGCTGCCGGCGACCGGCGACGGCGGCGAACTGCCGCTGGACGCGCCGATCTCCGTCAAGGAGGCCGTGATGCCGTGGACCCGCTTCCGGGACACCTCCGGCCGCGGCGTCGACACCGTCCTCGGCCCGGAGATGCGCTCCACCGGCGAGGTCATGGGCATCGACTCCGTCTTCGGCACGGCGTACGCCAAGTCGCAGGCGGGCGCCTACGGTCCGCTGCCGACGAAGGGCCGCGCGTTCATCTCGGTCGCCAACCGCGACAAGCGCTCGATGATCTTCCCGGCGCGCGAGCTGGTCGGCCACGGCTTCGAACTGCTCGCCACCTCCGGCACGGCCGAGGTCCTCAAGCGCAACGGCATCAACGCCACCGTCGTGCGCAAGCAGTCGGAGGGCACCGGCCCGAACGGCGAGAAGACCATCGTCCAGCTCATCCACGACGGCGAGGTCGACCTCATCGTCAACACCCCGTACGGCACCGGCGGCCGCCTCGACGGCTACGACATCCGTACGGCGGCCGTGGCGCGGTCCGTGCCGTGTCTGACGACGGTCCAGGCGCTCGCCGCCGCCGTCCAGGGCATCGACGCCCTCAACCACGGTGACGTGGGCGTCCGTTCGCTCCAGGAACACGCGGAACACCTGACCGCGGCCCGCGACTAGCAGCCCATGAGGGGGACACCGGAAACGGTGTCCCCCTCTTCGTGAGGGAACCATGTACAAGATCTTCTTCAACCTCGTCTTCAAACGGATGGACCCTGAGCAGGCCCACCACCTGGCCTTCCGCTGGATCCTTCGCGCCGTCCGCATCCCCGTGCTGCGCACCTTCGTCGCGGCCGCCCTCGCGCCCCGCCACAAGGAGCTGCGCACGGAGGCCTTCGGGCTGCGGATGCACGGCCCGTTCGGGCTCGCCGCCGGCTTCGACAAGAACGCGGTCGCCATCGACGGCATGTCGATGCTGGGCTTCGACCACGTCGAGATCGGCACGGTCACCGGGGAGCCCCAGCCGGGCAACCCGAAGAAGCGGCTGTTCCGGCTCGTGAAGGACCGGGCGCTGATCAACCGCATGGGCTTCAACAACGAGGGCTCGCTGGCCGTCGCCGCCCGCCTGGCCTCCCGTACGCCCGTCTTCAGGACCGTCGTGGGCGTCAACATCGGCAAGACCAAGGTCGTTCCGGAGGCCGAGGCGGTCGGGGACTACGTGAAGTCGACCGAGCGGCTGGCGCCGTACGCCGACTACCTGGTGGTCAACGTCTCCTCGCCGAACACCCCCGGACTGCGCAACCTCCAGGCCACCGAGGCACTGCGCCCCCTGCTCAGCGCCGTGCGCGAGGCCGCCGACCGTACGGTCCCGGCGCGTCGTGTGCCGCTGCTCGTGAAGATCGCCCCGGACCTCGCCGACGAGGACGTGGACGCCGTGGCCGACCTGGCCGTGGAGCTGGGCCTGGACGGGATCATCGCCACCAACACCACCATCGCGCGCGAGGGACTCGGTTTGACATCCGAACCTCCACTGGTGAAGGAGGCCGGCGGCCTCTCCGGAGCTCCGCTCAAGGCGCGCTCCCTGGAGGTGCTGCGCCGCCTCTACGCGCGCGTGGGCGACCGGATCATCCTCGTCGGCGTCGGCGGCATCGAGAACGCCGAGGACGCCTGGCAGCGCATCCTGGCCGGCGCCACGCTGGTCCAGGGCTACAGCGCCTTCATCTACGAGGGTCCCTTCTGGGGCCGCGCCATCCACAAGGGGCTCGTCGCACGCCTGCGCACGAGCCCGTACGCCACCCTCGCCGACGCCGTCGGCGCGGACGTCCGGAAGGCGGAGAAGACCGCATGACCGCCCACCCGTCACCCGACCACCACCCCTCCACGAGGCCCTCGGGGCCGCAGAATTCCTCTGGAGAACCCTTCGGTGCCAGGCTGCGCCGCGCGATGGACGAGCGCGGTCCCCTCTGCGTCGGCATCGACCCGCACGCCTCCCTCCTCGCCGAGTGGGGCCTGAACGACGACGTGGCGGGCCTGGAGCGGTTCAGCCGCACCGTCGTCGAGGCCATGGCCGACCGGGTGGCCGTACTGAAGCCGCAGAGCGCCTTCTTCGAGCGCTTCGGCTCACGCGGCGTCGCCGTGCTGGAGAAGTCGGTGCAGGAGGCCCGGGCGGCCGGCGCCCTGGTCGTGATGGACGCCAAGCGCGGTGACATCGGCTCCACCATGGCCGCGTACGCCGAGTCGTTCCTGCACAAGGACGCCCCGCTGTTCTCGGACGCCCTCACCGTCTCGCCGTACCTCGGCTACGGCTCGCTGAGCCCGGCCGTCGCGCTGGCGCGCGAGAGCGGCGCGGGCCTGTTCGTGCTGGCGCTGACCTCCAATCCGGAGGGCGGCGAGGTCCAGCACGCCGTGCGGGCGGACGGCCGCAACGTCGGTGCGACGATGCTGGCCCACCTGGCGGCCGAGAACGCGGGGGAGGAGCCCCTGGGCTCCTTCGGGGCGGTCGTCGGCGCCACGCTCGGCGACCTGTCGTCGTACGACCTCGACATCAACGGCCCGCTCCTGGCGCCCGGCATCGGTGCGCAGGGGGCGACTCCGGCGGACCTGCCGGGGGTCTTCGGCGCGGCCGTGCGCAACGTCGTGCCGAACGTGAGCCGGGGTGTGTTGCGGCACGGTTGCGACGTCGTCGCGCTGCGTGACGCCGCGGACCGTTTCGCGGAGGAGATCCGGGCCGCGGTCGCGGCCGACTGAGGGTCCGCGTCCACTTGTTCGAGGCCTCGGTGGGTGGCGTCGTGGGTCTTCAGGGCTGACTTGAGGCTGGATACATTCTCAAATCCAGGGCAGTATGTCTGAAATATCCTGTCCTGACAGAGGCTGACCAGGACTTTTCCGCTGTTCTCGCTGACTCCGGCGGACTTGCCCGCTAGTCTCCGACGAGTGGGGGCACCCCCCACACCCATTAGGTAGTGGGGGAGAACGGGCAAGCGTGTTGCTCGTGGCTCCCCAGGTGAGGGCCGACTAGGTTCCTCACCGGTCCGTATCCGACAGTTCGACATCCGAGGTGACGTAGGCGTGGCTCTTCCGCCCCTTACCCCCGAACAGCGCGCAGCCGCGCTCGAAAAGGCCGCCGCGGCTCGCCGGGAGCGGGCCGAGGTCAAGAATCGACTGAAGCACTCCGGCGCCTCCCTTCACGAGGTCATCAAGCAGGGCCAGGAGAACGACGTCATCGGCAAGATGAAGGTCTCCGCCCTGCTCGAGTCCCTGCCGGGCGTGGGCAAGGTCCGCGCCAAGCAGATCATGGAGCGACTCGGTATCTCCGAGAGCCGCCGCGTGCGCGGTCTCGGTTCCAACCAGATCGCCTCCCTGGAGCGTGAGTTCGGCAGCACCGGCTCCTGATCCCGGGCACCGACGGGAAGGGAGTCCCGGGCACTCCGGGATTGCTGGAATAATCGCTGCATGGCTGCAACATTCCGGGGGACGACCCCCGAGCCCCCGGACGTACGTCCGCGGCTGACCGTGCTCTCCGGCCCCTCGGGGGTCGGCAAGAGCACGGTCGTCGCCCATATGCGCAAGGAACACCCCGAGGTCTGGCTCTCGGTGTCGGCGACGACCCGCAAGCCCCGCCCCGGTGAGAAGCACGGAGTCCACTATTTCTTCGTCACCGACGACGAGATGGACAAGCTGATCGCCAACGGCGAGCTGCTGGAGTGGGCCGAGTTCGCCGGCAACCGCTACGGCACGCCGCGTGGGGCCGTGCTGGAGCGGCTGGAGTCGGGTGAACCCGTCCTGCTGGAGATCGACCTGCAGGGTGCTCGGCAGGTCCGCGAGACGATGCCCGAGGCCCAGCTGGTGTTCTTGGCTCCGCCCTCCTGGGAGGAGCTGGTGCGCAGGCTCACCGGACGGGGCACCGAGCCGCCCGAGGTGATCGAGCGCCGTCTGGAGGCGGCCAAGATCGAGCTGGCGGCCGAGCCGGAGTTCGATGTGACCCTGGTCAACACCTCCGTCGAGGATGTGGCGCGCGAGCTGCTAGCCTTGATGGATGTTGTGTGATCACGGGTTCTGTACAAGTTCTGTGATCACGACCGATCTTTTCCCATCCATCGGAAGGTAGAGCGTGTCCTCTTCCATCTCCGCGCCCGAGGGCATCATCAACCCGCCGATCGACGAGCTCCTCGAGGCCACCGACTCGAAGTACAGCCTCGTGATCTACGCGGCCAAGCGTGCTCGCCAGATCAACGCGTACTACTCGCAGCTCGGCGAGGGTCTCCTCGAGTACGTCGGTCCGCTCGTCGACACCCACGTGCACGAGAAGCCGCTCTCGATCTCCCTGCGCGAGATCAACGCGGGGCTGCTGACCTCCGAGGCCATCGAGGGCCCGGCGCAGTAAGCAGCACTTTCAGCCTGCGGCTGACTTTTCCACAGGCCCGGCAGCACGACTGCCGGGCCTGTGGTGTGAGATGGACTCGTACGCCGGGAGCCGGGGCGTGCGTTTCCGAGGTCCGGGGAGAGACGGTGGACAAGCCGAAGGTCGTTCTGGGGGTCAGCGGTGGCATCGCCGCGTACAAGGCCTGTGAGCTGCTGCGCAGGCTGACGGAGTCCGGTCACGACGTGCGTGTCGTGCCCACGGCCTCCGCCCTGCACTTCGTAGGCGCCGCCACCTGGTCCGCGCTCTCCGGCCACCCGGTCTCGACCGAGGTGTGGGACGACGTCCACGAGGTCCCGCACGTCCGCATCGGCCAGCACGCCGACCTGGTCGTCGTCGCCCCCGCGACCGCCGACATGCTCGCCAAGGCCGCCCACGGCCTCGCCGACGACCTCCTCACCAACACGCTGCTCACCGCACGCTGTCCGGTCGTCTTCGCCCCCGCCATGCACACGGAGATGTGGGAGCACCCGGCCACCCAGGAGAACGTGGCGACGCTGCGCCGCCGGGGCGCCGTCGTCGTCGAGCCGGCCGTCGGCCGGCTCACCGGCGTCGACACCGGCAAGGGCCGGCTCCCCGAGCCCGCCGAGATCTTCGAGGTCTGCCGTCGGGTGCTGGCCCGGGGCGCGGGCGAGCCGGACCTCGCCGGTCGGCACGTCGTCGTCAGCGCCGGCGGCACCCGCGAACCCCTCGACCCGGTCCGCTTCCTCGGCAACCGCTCCTCCGGCAAGCAGGGCTACGCCCTCGCCCGTACGGCCGCCGCGCGGGGCGCCCGCGTCACGCTGATCGCCGCGAACGCCGCCCTGCCGGATCCGGCGGGCGTGGACGTCGTCCCGGTCGGCACGGCCGTACAGCTGCGTGAGGCGGTGCTCAAGGCGGCCGCGGACGCCGACGCGGTCGTCATGGCCGCGGCGGTCGCTGACTTCCGGCCGGCGGCGTACGCGGCCGGGAAGATCAAGAAGAAGGACGGCCAGGACCCGGATCCCGTCGTCCTCGTGCGGAATCCGGACATCCTCGCGGAGATCTCGGCCGACCGCGCCCGCCCCGGACAGGTGGTCGTCGGCTTCGCCGCCGAGACCGACGACGTCCTGTCCAACGGCCGGGCGAAGCTGGAGCGCAAGGGCTGCGACCTGCTCGTGGTGAACGAGGTGGGCGAGCGCAAGACCTTCGGCTCCGAGGAGAACGAGGCGGTCGTGCTGGGCGCCGACGGCAGCGAGACGGCCGTACCGCACGGTCCCAAGGAGAAACTGGCCGAGACGGTGTGGGACCTCGTGGTGCAACGTCTCACCTGAATGGTCCACACGATGCACAGCCCACCCGAACCCGCCACATTCGGGCGTGGCGGCCCTGGCCAAGGGCGCAGGCCATTGGGCAGAATGCCTGTGTCGCAGGTCACAGCACTTCCGAGAGGCGAGACAGGGAGGCCCCTGGCCCAGCTCGACCGATAAACTGTTCCCGGACGACGGCGGGCGCAGCCTCCGTCCCGTCCGCCCATGATCAGCCAGCAGCCGCTGCAACCCCAGGGAGCGTTGTGTCCCGTCGCCTGTTCACCTCGGAGTCCGTGACCGAGGGTCACCCCGACAAGATCGCTGACCAGATCAGCGACACCATTCTCGACGCGCTTCTGCGCGAGGACCCGACCTCCCGTGTCGCGGTCGAGACCCTGATCACGACCGGTCTGGTGCATGTGGCCGGAGAGGTCACCACCAAGGCCTACGCCCCGATCCCCCAGCTCGTGCGGGAGAAGATCCTCGAGATCGGCTACGACTCCTCCAAGAAGGGCTTCGACGGCGCCTCCTGCGGCGTGTCGGTGTCGATCGGCTCGCAGTCCCCGGACATCGCGCAGGGTGTCGACACGGCTTACGAGTCCCGTGTCGAGGGCGACGAGGACGAGCTCGACAAGCAGGGCGCCGGCGACCAGGGCCTGATGTTCGGCTACGCCAGCGACGAGACGCCCACGCTGATGCCGCTGCCGATCTTCCTGGCGCACCGCCTGTCGAAGCGCCTGTCGGACGTCCGCAAGAACGGCACGATCCCCTACCTGCGCCCCGACGGCAAGACGCAGGTCACCATCGAGTACGACGGCGACAAGGCGGTCCGCCTGGACACGGTCGTCGTCTCCTCCCAGCACGCCTCCGACATCGACCTGGACTCCCTGCTGGCGCCCGACATCCGCGAGTTCGTCGTGGAGCCGGAGCTGAAGGCGCTCCTGGACGAGGGCATCAAGCTGGACACCGAGAGCTACCGCCTCCTGGTCAACCCGACCGGCCGATTCGAGATCGGCGGCCCGATGGGTGACGCCGGCCTGACCGGCCGCAAGATCATCATCGACACCTACGGCGGCTTCGCCCGCCACGGCGGCGGCGCCTTCTCCGGCAAGGACCCGTCCAAGGTGGACCGCAGCGCCGCCTACGCGATGCGCTGGGTCGCGAAGAACGTCGTCGCCGCGGGCCTGGCCTCCCGCTGCGAGGTCCAGGTCGCCTACGCGATCGGCAAGGCCGAGCCGGTCGGCCTGTTCGTCGAGACCTTCGGCACGGCCAAGATCGACGCGGAGAAGATCGAGAAGGCGATCGACGAGGTCTTCGACCTCCGCCCGGCCGCCATCATCCGCGACCTCGACCTCCTCCGCCCGATCTACGCCCAGACCGCCGCCTACGGCCACTTCGGCCGCGAACTCCCCGAATTCACCTGGGAGCGCACGGACCGCGTGGACGCCCTGCGCGAGGCCGCGGGGCTGTAGCCCCACGCCCTCAGTGGCTTGTCGAGGCCCGGTTCTCCTTGGGGAGGCCGGGCCCCGGCGCGTTTCGGGCATGTCGGCGAGCAGCGGAAACCGCTGGCGGCGTGGATCGCGGGTTCGTAAGATGGCGATCTCCCGGTGCGAAGGTCGCGGTTACTTCGGTGGAGTGCGTCTTTGGGCGTGCGGTGAAACTCGGCAGGTCTGTGCCGCTGCCGCCTTGATCTCGGGAGGGATGACGCCGGGGCGCCTTCGGGCGCCCTTGGTTGTCAGTGGGGTTTGGTAAGAATGCAGGTGTGAGCAGCGAGAACGGGCAGGGAGGCGGCGGGGCCGGGGAGGGTGCGCCGCCGGAGCAGCTCGCGTTCATTCGGGAGAGCGTGCGCAAGGCGAAGGCGCCGCGGGCCAAGCCACGGACGTGGCGGGGGGCCGCGCTGGCGAAGGAACTGCCTGTCGCGCGGGTGCTGGTCGACAAGGGTGTGCTGCATCTCGACCGGTACTTCGACTACGCCGTCCCGGAGGAACTGGACGCCGAGGCGCAGCCCGGGGTGCGGGTGCGGGTGCGGTTCGGGGCCGGGCGGCACCGGGTGCGGGACGGGCGGCGCGAGGGCGGCGGGCTCATCGACGGGTTCCTCGTCGAGCGGCTCGCCGAGTCCGACTACTCCGGTCCGCTGGCCGCGCTCGCTCAGGTCGTCTCGGCCGAGCCCGTACTGAGTCCGGAGTTGCTGGGGCTGGCCCGGGCCGTCGCCGACCGGTACGCGGGGAGCCTGGCCGACGTGCTGCAGCTCGCCGTGCCGCCGCGCAGTGCGCGGGCCGAGCAGCGGCCCTCACCCGCGCCCTTGCCGCCGCCGGGCGCGCCGGCGGTGGGGTCCTGGATGCGGTACGAGCGTGGGGGCGCTTTTCTCGAGGCGCTGGCCGCCGGGCACGCCCCGCGGGCCGTGTGGAACGCGTTGCCCGGGCCCGAGTGGAGCGAGGAGATCGCGCGGGCCGTCGCGGCCACGTCGGCCTCCGGGCGCGGGGCGCTCGTGGTGGTGCCCGACGGGCGGGCCGCCGCGCGCGTCGACGCCGCGTTGACCTCCCTGTTGGGCGAAGGACGGCATGCGCTGCTGACCGCCGACGCCGGGCCGGAGAAGCGGTACCGGGAATGGCTCGCCGTGCGGCGCGGGTCCGTTCGGGCCGTCGTGGGGACGCGGGCAGCCATGTTCGCCCCGGTACGGGATCTCGGACTCGTCGTGCTCTGGGACGACGGGGACGACAGTCACAGTGAGCAGCACGCTCCGCAGCCGCATGCGCGGGAGGTGCTCCTGCTGCGGGCCGCTCAGGACAAGTGTGCGTTCCTGCTGGGGGGTTGGAGCTGCACCGTGGAGGCCGCGCAGCTCGTGGAGAGCGGGTGGGCCCGGCCGTTGGTCGCCGCGAGGGAGCAGGTGCGGAGCGTGGCACCGCTCGTACGGACCGTGGGGGACCAGGATCTCGCCCGGGACGAGGCCGCCCGGGCCGCTCGGCTGCCGACCCTCGCCTGGCAGGCGGTCAGGGACGGACTGCGGAACGGGCCGGTGCTCGTACAGGTGCCCCGGCGGGGATACGTGCCGCGGATGGCCTGTGCGCAGTGCCGGGCGCCGGCTCGCTGCCGGCACTGTTCCGGTCCGTTGGAGGCACGTGAGGGGGGCATGGGCGGCGCGGGCGGTGGTGCCCTGTGGTGTGGGTGGTGCGGGCGTGAGGAAGGTGGCTGGCACTGTCCCGAGTGCGGGTCCTTCCGGCTGCGGGCCCAGGTCGTGGGGGCGCGTCGTACGGCCGAGGAGCTGGGGCGGGCGTTCCCGGCCGTTCCGGTGCGGACATCGGGGCGCGAGCATGTGCTGGACACCGTGCCGGGGGCGCCCGCGCTGGTCGTGAGCACGCCGGGGGCCGAGCCCGTCGCCGAGGGCGGGTACGCGGCGGCGCTGCTGCTGGACGGGTGGGCCATGCTCGGGCGGCCCGATCTGCGGGCGGGGGAGGATGCGCTGCGGCGGTGGATCGCGGCCGCCGCGCTCGTACGGCCGCACGGGGACGGGGGGACCGTGGTCGTCGTCGCCGAGCCGACGTTGCGGCCCGTGCAGGCGCTGGTGCGGTGGGATCCCGTCGGGCATGCGGTGCGGGAGCTCGCGGAGCGGGCCGAGCTGGGGTTTCCGCCGGTGTCGCGGATGGCGGCCGTGTCGGGGACGGGGGAGGCCGTGGCCGAGTTTCTCGGTGCGGTCGAACTGCCGTCGGAGGCCGAGGTTCTGGGGCCCGTGTCGTTGCCCGTCACTGCGGCGGGACGGCCGCGGCGGCCGGGGGCACCGCCTCCCGGCGAGCACTGGGAGCGGGCGCTGGTCCGGGTACCGCCCGGCAGCGGGGCGGCACTCGCGTCCGCGCTGAAGGCTGCGCAGGCGGCTCGGATGGCTCGGGGCGGGGGCGGGGGCGGAGGTGGGGGAGAGGCCGGGGTGCGGGTGTGGGTTCGGATTGATCCGGCTGATATTGGGTGAGGGGTGGTGTCGGCGGCGTTCTGGGCTGAGGGGGGAGGATGCGGCGTCTCTGGGCTTGAAGGCCCGGCGCCTACGGGGTTGCCGCCTGCGCCCACCTTCCCCCAGGCGGCACGCATGCCCGCAGCCTGCGCGGGCGGGGGCTTGGGGCGGGTACTTCCGGCGGTGCCTTCGGTGTGGTGGGGCCGGAAATGCGTCCGCCCTCCCGCGAGTGTCGGGAGGGCGGGCCGGTGGGGTGGTGCGTCAGCCGTTGCGGGGGCCGGGGAAGGCGGTCGGCCTGGCTTCTTCGCGTAGGGACGGGCTGCCCGCCGTCGGCTGGGTCGGCATGGCGCGGGCCGCGGGGACCGTCGGCGCGGGGATGCCCGTGCTCACACCGACCGTGCGGGAACCCGACGGATCCGCCGCGCGCTCGGCCTCGGCGGCGGCCTGGGCCGCGGCGCGGCGGGCGCCGTAACGGCGGTGGACCGCCTGCTTGGTGACGCCGAGGGCGGAACCCACGGCGTCCCACGAGAAGCCGAGTGAGCGGTCGAAGTCGACCGCGGCCGTGACCAGGGTCTCGACACTGTCCCGCAGTTCCTGGGCGAGACGGACCGTCGGGGCGGGGGCGCGTCCGTAGACGACGAAGCCCGTGGAGGGGCCGGAGCGGCGCGGGCGGTAGACGTTGCCCAGTTGGGCGGTGAGGGTGCGCAGCGCGTCCACCTGTCGGCGGACCCGCTCGATGTCCCGCACCAGCAAGTGCAGGCTGGCCCGGGCCTGGGCGTCGTGGGTTGCGTGGTCGGCCATGAACAAGCCTCTCGAACCGGCGTTGCAGAGAAAGGGGCGGGCGGCGAAGGCGGCCCGTGGTGGTCAACTCTGTCTTGACCAACGCGGATGTGCTCCGCTGGTCACGCTGTGGGGGCGTATGGACATATGCGTACGCCCCCTTGGGGGTGTCTCCCACCCGCGCACCACACCAGTTGGACGCAGAGGTGGACGTCGCCCGTGGGGGCTTCTCGCCGTCGGCGGCCGGCTCCTCGTGGCTTTCGCCGCCGTCGGCGTTCGGCCCCTCGTGGTCTTCGCCGTCCACGGTCGGCCCTTTTGGGCTTTCGTGGGGTGGGGTGGTCCGTTCGGTTGTGTGGGGGGCAACGCACATAGACTTGTGCGTCGGTCCACCCGCCCCGTCCGAGAGGTTCCGCTCGCACATGAAGCTTGTCTTCGCCGGTACGCCTGAGGTTGCTGTTCCTGCTCTGGACGCCTTGATCGAGTCGGGGCGGCACGAGGTGGCCGCTGTGGTGACGCGGCCCGATGCGCCGGCCGGGCGGGGGCGGAGGCTGGTGGCGTCTCCTGTGGCCGAGCGGGCGGAGGAGGCGGGGATCGAGGTGCTGAAGCCTGCGAAGCCGCGGGATCCGGAGTTCCTGGAACGGTTGCGGGAGATCGCGCCCGACTGCTGCCCCGTCGTCGCCTACGGGGCTCTGTTGCCGAGGGTCGCCCTCGACGTGCCCGCCCACGGCTGGGTCAACCTGCACTTCTCGCTGCTGCCCGCCTGGCGTGGGGCCGCCCCCGTGCAGCATGCCGTCATGGCGGGGGACGAGATCACGGGAGCGTCCACCTTCCTCATCGAGGAGGGGCTCGACTCCGGGCCCGTGTACGGGACGGTGACCGAGGTGATCCGGCCCGCCGACACCAGCGGTGACCTGCTGACCCGGCTCGCGTTCGCGGGCGCGGGGCTGCTCGCCGCGACCATGGACGGGATCGAGGACGGCACGCTGAAGGCCGTACCGCAGCCGGCCGAGGGCATCACCCTCGCTCCGAAGATCACCGTCGAGGACGCCCAGATCGACTGGGCTGCCCCCGCCCTGCGCGTCGACCGGGTGGTGCGCGGGTGCACCCCGGCCCCCGGTGGCTGGACCATCTTCCGGGGCGAGCGGCTCAAGCTCATCCAGGTCAAGCCGGTTCCGGAGCGCGACGACCTCGCACCCGGCGCGCTCGCCGTCGGCAAGAACAGCGTCCACGCCGGCACCGGCTCGTACGCCGTCGAGTTGCTGTGGGTGCAGGCGCAGGGCAAGAAGCCGATGCGGGCGGCGGACTGGGCCCGCGGGGTCAGGATCGCGGACGGCGAGCGGCTCGGGGTCTGACCACCCGCCCATCGGGCCGACCATGCGACGTACGCTGGGTGGACATCTCATCCAGCAATCCGGAGCACCTTTTTCGTGAGCGACACCTCCCGTCGGCCCCGTAAGCCCTACCGTCGGCCCCAGAAGGACCCCGTCCGCATCCTCGCCTTCGAGGCGCTGCGCGCCGTCGACGAGCGGGACGCGTACGCGAATCTCGTGTTGCCGCCGCTGTTGCGGAAGGCGCGGGAGAAGGAGGGCCCCGACACGTTCGACGGGCGGGACGCGGCCCTCGCCACCGAGTTGGTGTACGGGACGCTGCGGCGGCAGGGAACGTACGACGCCGTCATCGCCGCCTGTGTCGACCGGCCGCTGAAGGACGTGGACCCGCCGGTGCTGGACGTGCTGAGCCTGGGTGTGCACCAGTTGCTCGGAACGCGGATTCCGACGCACGCCGCCGTGTCCGCGTCCGTCGACCTGGCGCGTGTCGTGCTGGGTGACGGGCGGGCCAAGTTCGTCAACGCCGTGCTGCGCAAGGTCGCGCAGCACGATCTGGACGGGTGGCTGGAGCTCGTCGCGCCGCCCTACGACGAGGACCCCGAGGAGCATCTCGCCGTCGTCCACTCGCATCCGCGCTGGGTCGTCTCCGCGCTGTGGGACTCGCTGGGCGGCGGGCGGGCCGGGATCGAGGACCTGCTGGAGGCCGACAACGAGCGGCCCGAGGTCACCCTCGTCGCCCGGCCGGGGCGGGCCACCACCGAGGAACTGCTCCGGGAGGAGGCCGCCGTACCGGGGCGCTGGTCGCCGTACGCCGTGCGGCTCACCGAGGGTGGTGAGCCGGGGGCCATCGAGGCCGTACGGGACGGGCGGGCCGGCGTGCAGGACGAGGGCAGTCAGCTCGTCGCGCTGGCACTGGCCAACGCGCCCGTGGAGGGGCCGGACGAGAAGTGGCTCGACGGGTGTGCCGGGCCCGGCGGGAAGGCGGCGCTGCTCGCCGCACTCGCCGCGGAGCGCGGGGCCGTGCTGCTCGCCTCCGAGAAGCAGCCGCACCGGGCCGGGCTCGTCGCCAGGGCGCTCGACGGGAACCCCGGGCCGTACCAGGTGATCGCCGCCGACGGGACCCGGCCGCCGTGGCGGCCCGGGAGCTTCGACCGCGTCCTGATGGACGTGCCCTGCACCGGGCTCGGCGCCCTGCGGCGGCGTCCCGAGGCGCGGTGGCGGCGCCGGCCGGAGGACCTCGACGGGTTCGCGCCGCTGCAGCGAGGTCTGCTGCGGACCGCGCTGGAGTCCGTACGGGTCGGTGGCGTCGTCGGATACGCCACCTGTTCGCCCCACCTCGCCGAGACCCGGGCCGTCGTCGCCGATGTCCTGAAGCAGTTCCCGCGGACCGAACTCGTCGACGCCCGCCCGCTGTTCCCGGACGTCCCGGCCCTCGGCGACGGCCCCGACGTGCAGCTGTGGCCGCATGTGCACGGGACGGACGCGATGTATCTGGCGGTCATTCGCAGGACCGGCTGATCCGTCGCCGGGCGCGCCGACGCGCGCACGTCTCTCTGGCGGGATCCGGTGAGTTTTTGGCGATTCGGTGCCTGTGATCCACGGTGCCGGCCTGAAAGCCTTCCCTGAGCGTCATGCGACGGCGATGGCGCCGCAACAGGTCGGGCACCGCACCGCAGGAGACGAGAGTGACAACCGAACAGTCCCCGGACGTCCTGGCCCCGCACCGGCTGACCACGGTGCTCGCCGACCGGGTGGCGGCCGGCAGCCGTCCCGGGGCGCGGTCGGACGGGCACCGGCTCGTGCTGGCCATCGAGGGCGGCGGGATGCGCGGCACCGTCTCGGCCGGGATGGCGCTCGCCCTGTACGAGAAGGGGCTGCTGGACGCCTTCGACGCGGTGTACGGAGCTTCGGCGGGGGCCATCTCGGCTGCCTGGCTGGTCAGTTCACGGCCGGAGGGACTGAGCGGCTGGGCCGACCCCCGTTTCGCCAGCGTCCTGATCCGCAAACGCAACCTGCTGCGCGGGCGCCCCCTGGTCGACATCGAGACGCTGATCGAGGAGGTCTACCTCCGCCAGTTCCCCCTCGACTACGCTTCGGTGCTGGCCGCCCCGATCGAAATGCATCCGCTGGCCACGGATCTCGAGACCGGCGAACCGGTCGACCTGCACGGCGAGTTGACGGACGTGTCGGCGCTCCGGCTGGCGCTGCGCGCGAGTGCGGCGCTGCCCGTGCTGGCGGGCAGGCCGGTCACGGTGGGCGGGCGTCGCTTCTACGACGCCGGGCTGGCCGAGTCGATCCCCTTCCGTCAGGCGTTGCGGGACGGCGCGACGCATGTCCTCGTCCTGCGCAGCAGGCCCGTCGACCAGGACGTGACCGCCCGGGTCGCACCGTCGCGGGGTTCCCGGCTCGTCGCCGCGATCGCCTTCCGGCGGCACACCGACCAGCTGCGTGCGGCTTTCCTGAGCCGGGCCGCGCGACTCGCCGACGACGACCGGACGCTGGCCGCGTACGACGCCGACGCGGTGCCCACCGACCCCGCCGTGCTGTCCATCCGCCCGGACGCCACGGCTCCGCTCGTCAGCCGCCTGGAGACGGACGGCGCCGTACTCCAGGAGGCTCTGCGAGCGGGGTACCGGGCCGTCGAAACCCGGTTCGCCGCCTTGGCCTGAACGACCTGACCCCTACGACCAAGGGGTCCTTGCACTACGAGCGCCGACTGACCCGCTCCTGCGCCAGAGCTCCCGCACCCGTACCGCCGTCCTCCCGGGCCAGCCGGTCGGGCCACCACACCTTCGGGCCGACGTCCAGGAAGAGTGACGTGACCAGCACCGACCGTACGACGAGGGTGTCCAGGAGGACGCCCAGGGCGACCGCGAAGCCGATCTCCGCGAAGGCGACCATGGGGAGCGTGCCGAGGGCGGCGAAGGTGCCGGCCAGGACCAGGCCGGCGGAGGTGATGACCGCGCCGGTGGTCGCGAGGCCCGTCACCACACCGGGACGGGTGCCCTGACGGGCCGCCTCCTCGCGGATACGGGTGGTGAGGAAGATGTTGTAGTCGATGCCCAGGGCCACGAGGAAGACGAACACGAACAGGGGGAAGTCCGTCGACTCGCCCGCGTAGTCGAACACGTACCGGAACGCCAGCGCGCTGATGCCGAGTGCCGCCGTGAACGACAGGATCACCGTCCCGACCAGCACCAACGGGGCGATCAGGGCGCGCAGCAGGGCGCCCAGGATCAGCAGGACGACCGCCAGGACCAGCGGAATGATCAGGATGTTGTCGTGCGTGGTCGCCTTGTCCATGTCCAGCAGGGCCGCGGTGCCGCCGCCCACCTGCGCGTCGGCGTCCGGTACCGCGTGGACGGCGTCGCGGACCCGCTCGACGGTCTGTTTCGCGTTCTCGCTGTCCGACGGGGCGGTCATCGTGGCCTCGAACAGCACCTTGCCCTCGTGGAACGGTCTGGTGCCCGGTGGCAGGCCGAGCGACGTCGGGACGACCCCGGGTGTCCCGGCGACCGCGCGGCCCACCTGCTGGGCCTGGGCCTGGTTGGAGACGATGACCAGCGGGTCGCCGCTGCCCGCCGGGAAGTACCGCGCGGACACCTCCTGGCCGGTGATCGAGTCCGGCTTCCCGGTGAACGCGTCCGCGTTGCCGATGCCCTCGGCGCGCAGCTGGATCAGGCCGAGGGAGCAGATCGCCAGTACGAGTGCCGTGACGGTCCAGGTCATGCGCGGGCGCTGTGCGATACGGCTGCCCATGCGGGCCCAGACGCCGCGCTCGGTGGGGTCGGGCGAGCCGAGGTGCGGGATCACCGGCCAGAAGATCCAGCGGCCGCAGATGACCAGCAGCGCCGGGAAGAGGGTGATCATGGCCAGCAGGGCGACCGCGACGCCGATGGCCGCGACAGGGCCGAGGCCCCTCGTGGAGTTCATCTCGGCGGCCAGCAGCACCAGCATGCTCACCACGACCGTGGCACCGGAGGCGAGGACCGCGGGGCCCGCCCGGTGCAGGGCCAGCGCCATCGCCTCGTGCCGGTCCTCGTGACGGCGCAGCTCCTCCCGGTACCGGGCGACCAGGAGCAGCGCGTAGTCCGTGCCGGCGCCGAAGACGAGCACCGTGAGGATGCCGGCGCTCTGGCCGTTGACCGTCAGGCCCGCGTGCTGCGCGAGGAAGTAGATCAGGGCCTGCGCGGTGAACAGGGCGGCCACCACGGCGAGCAGCGGGACCAGCAGGAGGGTCGGACTGCGGTAGGTGATCAGCAGCATGACGATGACGACCGTCATCGCCGACAGCAGCAGCGTCGAGTCGATGCCCTCGAAGGCCTTGGAGAAGTCCGCGGACGTGCCGCCCGGGCCGGTGATGTGCACGGCCAGGCCGCCGTGGCTGCCGCCCGTGACGTCCCGGATGGAGTCGACCGCGGGCGCGATCCGCTCCCAGCCCTCCTCGTCCATCGTGATCGGTACGAGGATCTCCGCCGCCCGGGGATCGGTCGGCCGGTCGTAGACGGGCCCACGGGTCTCCGCGCCCCGGATGCCGTGGTCGCGCAGCTGCCTCAGCTGTGCCGCGTCCTCGGTGATCTGCGCGCGGTCCTGCGCGGTGAACCCGCCGTCCCGGGCGTACACGACGACTGCGGGGATCTGCTCGGGGCGGAAGTCCTTCGACAGCTCCAGGACCTGGGTGGACTCGGCGGACCCCGGCAGCCAGGAGGCCGCGTCGTTGTCCTGGGCATCGGCGAGCTTCTGGGCGAACGGCGCCGTCAGAAGCAGCACCACCACCCACAGGGCAAGAACCAGCCACTTCGCACGCCGTCCGCACACCAGGTGCGCGACACCACGGTCACCCCTCATGACGACCTCCGCTGCAGCGCCCCGCCAGGGGCGCGGGGCTGTGACATATGCGGCTCCGCCGCGCGGGCGCGACGAGCCACGTACGACCCGCAGGCGACGTACATCCGTGGCCCATGGGGCCCCCACCCGCCCAAGCACAGCGCAGCGCATACGCTTGGGTCATGGCCGCGCAGATCAACCCCAGCATCCTGTCCGCCGACTTCGCCCGCCTCGCGGACGAGGCGAAGGCGGTCGGGGGAGCCGACTGGCTCCACGTCGACGTGATGGACAACCATTTCGTCCCGAACCTCACGCTCGGTGTGCCGGTCGTAGAGTCTCTGGCCCGTGCGACGGACACTCCGCTGGACTGCCATCTGATGATCGAGGCCCCCGATCGCTGGGCCCCGCAGTACGTCGAGGCGGGCGCCTCGTCCGTCACCTTCCATGTCGAGGCGGCCGCCGCGCCGGTGCGACTCGCCCGGGAGATCCGTGCGAAGGGCGCCCGTGCCGCCATGGCGCTCAAGCCCGCGACGCCCATCGAGCCGTACGAGGACCTGCTGCCCGAACTCGACATGCTGCTGATCATGACGGTCGAGCCGGGCTTCGGTGGCCAGGCCTTTCTCGACATCATGCTTCCGAAGATCCGCCGGACCCGCGAGTTGATCAGCAAGCACGGGCTCGAGCTGTGGCTCCAGGTCGACGGCGGCGTCTCGGCGTCCACCATCGAGCGCTGCGCCGACGCCGGCGCGGACGTGTTCGTGGCCGGCTCGGCGGTCTACGGGGCGTCCGACCCGGCCGAGGCGGTACGTGCACTACGCACCCAGGCGGAGGCGGCCACCGCCAAGGCGTCCTGGGCCTGCGCACACTAGGTGTCGCCGGGCAGACCACAGGCCAAAGGAACGTGAACGGCGCCCATCAGGGCGGATCAACTACGCCGGATCTGCAAGGATGAACGGCGAATCCAGAGTGTGAACAGCAGTGAGGAGATCGCCGTGTCGGGTATGTCGGCGGGCCGGTCAGCCATGCGGATGGGACCCGCTGAGCTGGTGCAGGCGGCGGCCATGGCCCGCCGCTTCTACCTTGAGGGCAAGTCCAAGATCCAGATCGCGGAGGAGTTCGGCGTCAGCCGCTTCAAGGTGGCCCGGGTCCTGGAGACGGCCCTCGAACGGGATCTCGTGCGTATCGAGATCCGCGTGCCGGCCGAACTGGACGCCGAGCGCTCCGACGCGCTGCGCGCCCGGTACGGCCTCAGGCACGCCGTCGTGGTCGAGTCCCCGGCCGATGTCGAGGAGTCTCCCGACCCCGAGAACCTGGGTGAGGTGGCTGCCGACCTGCTCGGCGAACTCGTCAACGAGGGCGATGTGCTCGGGCTGGCCTGGGGCCGGTCCACCATCCACATGGCCGCCGCCCTCGACCGTCTTCCACCGTGCACGGTGGTGCAGCTGACGGGCGTGTACGACGCCGGGACCGCCGAGCGCGGCTCGGTCGAGGCCGTCCGCCGCGCCGCGCAGGTGTCGGGCGGCGACGCCCACCCCATCTACGCTCCGATGCTGCTGCCGGACGCGGCCACCGCGGCCGCGCTGCGCCACCAGACCGGGATCGCCCGGGCCTTCGAGTACTTCGACAAGGTCACGGTCGCCTGCGTCTCCATCGGCTCCTGGGAGCCCGGCATCTCCACGGTGCACGACATGCTCAGCGACGAGGAGCGGGCCCACTACGCCTCGCTCGGCGTCGCCGCCGAGATGTCCGCGCACCTCTTCGACAGCGAGGGCCGACGGGTGGGACGGGACCTGGGCGAGCGCTGCATCACGGTCAAGGCCGACCAGCTCCGCCGTATCCCCGAGGTCGTCGCGATCGCGGGCGGGCAGCGCAAGGCGGCCGCGATCGACGCGGTGCTGCGCTCCGGGCTCGTCACCAGCCTGGTGACGGACACGTCGGCCGCGGACTATCTGATGACGCAGGGGTCGACGCCGAAGCCGACGCTCAACCGGACGGACCCGGACGGGGTCTGACGGAGTGTCATGAGGGGGCGGCCGCGGTCGCCCCCTCTTTCATCGACAGGTTCATTGACGGGTTCATCGACAGTGAGGGACGTGCCTGGATGGCCAGGGTGACGGTCACGCTCGACCTCGACGGGGTCACGGACAAGGCGGGCCTGATGGACCGCTGCGCCCACGCCCTGGACCTGCCCGACTGGTTCGGCCGCAACTGGGACGCGCTGGCCGACAGCCTCGGCGACCACGCCGTCTGGCCCGAGGGATCCGTCGAGCGGGGACTGCTGGTCGTCGTACGGAACTGGCGGCCGTACGCGACGGCGCGGCCGCAGGAATGGGAGACCGCTCAGGACGTGTTCGCCGAGGCGGTGGACCGGACGCCCGCGCTCCGGGTGGTGCTGGCCCTTGGAGGTTCCTCCCAGAGAGCCTCTGACCTGCTTGGATGATGTGCCCGGGGACCGCATACCAGTCGACATGGGACAATGAAGTACGTGCTCTTCCCCCTGGCTGACCTGTCCGGGGGCCACCTCTGATCGACTGGGATGTGCAGCACGTGCGTTTCCTCAATGACATCCAGCCCGCGTACGACCTGACGTACGACGACGTCTTCATGGTGCCGAGTCGCAGCGCGGTCGGTTCGCGGCAGGGCGTGGACCTCAGCTCCCCGGACGGCACGGGCACCACGATCCCGCTGGTCGTCGCCAACATGACCGCCATCGCGGGCCGCCGTATGGCCGAGACGGTGGCGCGGCGCGGTGGCCTCGTCGTCATACCGCAGGACATCCCGAACGACGTCGTCACGGACGTGGTCTCCTGGGTGAAGAGCCGCCACCTCGTCCTCGACACCCCGATCGTGCTGGCCCCGCACCAGACCGTCGCCGACGCCCTGGCCCTGCTGCCCAAGCGCGCGCACAACGCGGGTGTCGTCGTGGACGAGAACCGGCGGCCCGTCGGTGTCGTCACCGACCAGGACCTCAGTGGCGTCGACCGCTTCACCCAGCTCGAAGTGGTCATGTCCAAGGACTTGCTGCTCCTCGACGCCGACATCGACCCGCGCGAGGCGTTCAACCGGCTGGACCACGCCAACCGCCGCTACGCCCCCGCCGTGGACCAGGAGGGCCGCCTCGCCGGCATCCTCACCCGCAGGGGCGCCCTGCGCGCCACGCTCTACACCCCCGCCGCCGACGCGGACGGCCGTCTGCGCGTCGCCGCCGCCGTCGGCATCAACGGCGACGTCGCGGGCAAGGCCGAGGAGCTGCTCGCCGCAGGGGTCGACACGCTCGTCATCGACACCGCGCACGGCCACCAGGAGTCGATGATCAGCGCCGTCAAGCTGGTGCGCGACCTCGATCCGGGGGTGCCGGTCGTCGCGGGCAACATCGTCTCCGCGGAGGGCGTGAAGGACCTGGTCGAGGCGGGCGCCGACATCATCAAGGTCGGGGTCGGACCGGGCGCGATGTGCACCACCCGCATGATGACCGGCGTCGGCCGGCCGCAGTTCTCCGCCGTACTGGAGTGCGCGGCCGAGGCCCGCAAGTACGGCAAGCACGTGTGGGCCGACGGCGGTGTCCGCCACCCGCGCGACGTGGCGATGGCGCTCGCCGCCGGTGCCTCCAACGTGATGGTCGGGTCCTGGTTCGCGGGCACCTACGAGTCGCCGGGCGACCTCCAGCAGGACGCGAACGGGCGGCTCTACAAGGAGTCCTTCGGCATGGCGTCCGCACGCGCGGTGCGCAACCGTACCTCCGAGGAGTCGGCGTACGACCGGGCCCGCAAGGCGCTCTTCGAGGAGGGCATCTCCACCTCCCGCATGTTCCTCGACCCGGCCCGCCCCGGCGTCGAGGACCTGATCGACTCGATCATCGCGGGCGTCCGCTCCTCCTGCACCTACGCCGGCGCGGCCTCCCTCGAGGAGTTCGCCGAGAAGGCCATCGTCGGCATCCAGAGCGCGGCCGGCTACGCGGAGGGCAAGCCGCTGCACGACAGCTGGATCTGACGCCGAGCCGCCCCTGACGTTCGAAAGCCCTTGCGCAACGAACGAACGCCCCGCCTCCCATGAACGCAATGATCTTGCGGAGGCGCGCAAGGTTGCTGCATTACAACGGCAATGGCCTGCTCATAGGCTGCTGCGCTGTACGTAGCGTGGCGGGGACCCCGCTCGGTGGGTTCCCGCTCTCGCGGGGGTGCCGCCGGTTCCCGTCGCCCGCACCGGCAGCGACGAAGGAGTCAGCGCGTGCTCGACCAAGGCGCACCCCCGAAGGACCCCGCCCAGACAGCGCCCCCGCCCCCGGGCCTCGGTGCGCGCCTGATGCGTCGCAAGCCCGTGGAACACCTGGTCGCGGAGGGCGGCCAGGGCGACGGAGGGTCCCTGCGGCGCTCCCTCGGGCTGTGGCAGCTCACCATGATCAGCATCGGCGCCACCCTCGGTACGGGCATCTTCGTGGTGCTCGGCGAGGCGGTGCCGAAGGCCGGCCCCGCCATCACGCTGTCCTTCGTGATCGCCGGCCTCACCGCCCTCTTCTCCGCCCTCTCCTACGCCGAACTGGCCGGTACGATCCCCGTCTCCGGGTCCTCCTACTCGTATGCGTACGCAACGATGGGCGAGCTGATCGCCTGGGTGTGCGGCTGGTGTCTGGTCCTGGAGTACGGCGTGTCGGTGGCCGCCGTCGCCGTCGGCTGGGGCGAGTACCTCAACGAACTGCTCGACGGGACCATCGGCGTCACCCTCCCCGCCGCTCTGTCCGCCCCGCCCGGCGACGGCGGCGTCTTCAACCTGCCCGCGCTGATCGTCGTCCTGCTCGCGATGGCGTTCCTGCTCGGCGGCGCCCGCGAGTCAGCCCGCGCCAACACGGTCATGGTGGTCGTGAAGATCGCCGCCCTGGTGCTGTTCTGCGCGATCGGCGTCCAGGGCTTCCGCTCCGGCAACTACGAGAACTTCATGCCGCTCGGCATGGGGGGAGTCAGCGCGGCCGGCGCGACGCTGTTCTTCTCGTACATCGGCTTCGACGCCGCCTCCACGGCCGGCGAGGAGGCGAAGAACGCCCAGCGCGACCTGCCGCGCGCGATCATGCTCTCCCTCGTCATCGTGACCGCGCTGTACGTCCTCGTCGCCGCCGTCGCCGTCGGCGCCAAGCCCTGGCAGGGGTTCACCGACTCCGAGGCCGCGCTCGCCCAGATCATGCGCGAGGTCACCGGGCAGGCCTTCTGGGGCACGCTGCTGGCGTTCTGCGCCGTCGTCGCCATCGCCAGCGTCGTCCTGACCGTGCTCTACGGCCAGACCCGCATCCTCTTCGCGATGTCCCGGGACGGGCTCGTGCCCAAGGTGTTCGCCAAGGTCCACCCGAAGTCGGGCACGCCCCGCGCCAACACCCTGATCGTCTCCCTGTTCTGCGGTGTCCTGGCCGCGGCGATCCCGCTCGGCCAGCTCGCCGACGCCACCAGCATCGGCACGCTGTTCGCCTTCGCGCTGGTCAACGTGGCCGTCGTGGTGCTGCGCCGGACCCGCCCGGACATGGACCGCACCTTCCGCGTGCCGCTGTCGCCGGTGCTGCCCGCGCTGGGCTTCGCGTTCTGCGTCTGGATGATGGGCAGCCTGTCGGCCGTCACCTGGGTCGTCTTCGGAGTCTGGATGGCCGTCGGGCTCGTGTTCTACTTCCTGTACGGCCATCGCCGCTCCCGCCTTGCCACACCAGAAGCGAAGTGAACCACCCGCAGTGCTGAACGATCTCGACGAACGCATCGTGCACGCCCTCGCCGAGGACGCCCGCCGCTCCTACGCGGACATCGGGCAGCTCATCGGCCTGTCCGCGCCCGCCGTGAAGCGGCGCGTGGACAGGCTGCGCGCCACCGGAGCCATCACCGGATTCACCGTACGGGTCGATCCGGCGGCCCTCGGCTGGGAGACGGAGGGGTTCGTCGAGATCTACTGCCGGCGCAACACCTCGCCGGAGACCATCCAGCGGGGCCTGGAGCGCTACCAGGAGGTCGTGGCCGCGTCCACCGTCACGGGTGAGGCGGACGCCGTCGCCCAGGTCTTCGCCTCGGACATGCGCCACTTCGAGCGGGTCCTGGAGCGGATCGCCGGGGAGCCGTTCGTGGAGCGGACGAAGTCCGTGCTGGTGCTGTCGCCCCTGCTGCGCCGGTTCTCTTCGGGCTCGCCGACGTAGAGCGGTCCGGTTCGCCCACGTGAAGGGGTCGGGCCGCCCACGTGAAGGGGTCGGGCCGCCCACGTGAAGTCGGGCCGCCCACGTAAAGCGCTGGTGGCCCGGGGGAGTTCGGGTCTACGCTCGGGGTCATGACCTGGCGACATTGATCCTCGACACGCCCCGCCGGCGTCCGGCGACTGACCGGGACGCTGTACGCGTACGCCTTCCTCGACGACTTCGTCCTGCTCTACCCGGTGTACGCGCTGCTCTTCACCGACACCGGCCTGTCGGTCTGGCAGATCTCCTCCCTCTTCGCCCTGTGGTCGGTCGCGGGCATGGTGCTGGAGGTCCCCTCCGGTGCCTTGGCCGACGCCGTGTCCCGTCGGCTGTTGCTGTGGCTGGGTCCGCTGCTGACCGCCGTCGGCTTCGCGCTGTGGGTGCTCACCCCGTCGTACTGGGCCTTCGCCGCCGGCTTCGTCCTGTGGGGCGCTCAAGGAGCGCTCGGCTCCGGGGCCCTGGAGGCGCTGGTCTACGAGGAACTGGAGCGGCTCGGCGCCGCCGACCGGTACGCGCGCGTCATGGGCCGGGCCCGCGCCGCCGGTCAGGTGGGCGTGATGTCGGCGACGGCACTCGCCGGGCCGGTCTTCGCGGTGGGCGGCTACCCGGCCGTGGGTGCGGCGAGTGTGCTGGCCTGCCTGCTCGCCGCGCTGACGGCGACCCGGTTCCCCGAACACCGGTCCGCGGTGGCGGCCGAGGACGGTGACGGCTGGGCGGCGACGCTGCGCAGTGGACTCGCCGAGGCCCGCCGCGACCGGTCCCTGCGCGGAGCCCTGCTGCTCGTCCCCGCCGTCACCGCCGTGTGGGGCGCCCTCGACGAGTACACCCCGCTGCTGGTCCTGGACACCGGCGTCCCGGACGGGACGGTCCCCTATCTGCTCGTGGTGATCTGGGTGGGGGCGACGGCCGGGAGCCTGCTCGCCGGCACCGCCGAACGCCTGGGCCGAGGGGGCCTCGCCCTGCTGCTCACGGGCTCCGCGCTGGCCCTGGCCACGGGAGCGGCGGCGCGCACTCCGGCCGGCATCGGTCTCGTCGCCCTCGCCTTCGGCGGCTTCCAGCTGGCGACCGTGCTGGCCGACGCCCGGCTCCAGCAGCGCATCGAGGGCGGCGGCCGGGCGACGCTCACCTCCGTCGCGGGCCTGGGCACCGAGCTGGCCACGCTCGCGGTGTACGGCGGCTATGGAGCGCTCGCCTCGACGACCCTCACGCACGGCACCGCGTTCGCACTGTTCGCGGTGCCGTACGTGGTGACGGCGTTGGTGATCGCCGCCGGAGGGCTCACCGGAGGGCTCGCCAGAAGGCTCACCGGACGGCGAACGCGTCTCAGGCGCTGAACGCTCCGCCCGGGCCGAAGGCCAGCGCGGCGAAGCGTTCGCCGATGCGGCGGTGCGTGGCGGCGTCCGGGTGGAGCTGATCGGGCAGCGGCAGCTCGACGAAGTCCGCCTCGCCGTAGAGGTCACGGCCGTCGAGGTGGTGGAGGTTCTGGTCGTCCACCGCGCGCTGCTTCACGATGCGGGCGAGTTCGTCCCGGATGACGTTGAGGGTCAGCTTCCCGGCGGCGCGCTCCGCGGGATCGCCCATGGCCACGAACTGCAACACGCCTTCGCTGAGATTGCTGAAGTCCGGGGCCGCGGGGCCGGGTGTGTCCTCCTGGATGGCGCAGTAGATCGGCGAGACGACCAGCAACGGCGTGGTGGGGTGCCCCTCGCGGATGGTGTCGAGGAAGCCGTGCACCGCCGGGGTGAACGCCCGCAGGCGCATCACGTCGAGGTTGACCAGGTTGATGCCGATCTTGATGCTGATCAGGTCCGCCGGGGTGTCACGGATGGCGCGGGCGGTGAACGGGTCGAGCAGCGCGCTGCCGCTGAAACCCAGGTTGGTCAGTTCCACACCGCCTAGTGAGGCGGCCAGCGCGGGCCAGATCGTGGTGGGGCTCGCGGCGTTCGAGCCGTGACTGATCGAACTGCCGTGGTGCAGCCACACCTTGCGGCCGCTGTCCGACGCGGGCTCGACCGGGGCGTCGGTGCGCAGGGCGACGAGCTGGGTGACCTCGTTGTACGGCAGCCAGATCTCCACGTCCTTCTCGCCCTCCGGCAGCCCGGGGAAACGGACGGTGCCGACCGGGCCGGGCTGTGTCGTGGCGGACCCGTTGGTCATGTCCACCAGGAGGACGTTGCCGCCCGTCGCGTTCGCCTGGGCGGTGAGACGGCCGTCGACGAGCAGGTCGTACACGCCGTCCGGGCGGGCCGGGGCGCCCTCGTAGGCCAACTTGGTTCGGAGTGTGTCCAGTTCGACGGCGGTCGCCCGGGTACGGAACGCCAGCCGTACGCCCGAGGGCTGGGCCTCGGCCGTGGCCAACTGCCCGTCGAAGTACTGGGCACGGGCCCGGGCGGGCAGCCGGTGCGGCAGCACTCCGTGCTCGGTGCGCTCCAGGTCGAGTGCGCCGCGCAGGAGGTCGGCGGTGACGGGGGTGGTGATCCAGTCCTGAGCGTTCATGATCCCAGCCTGTCAACCGAATAGGGGTTCTGCATGGGGTTTTCCGGCCAGGGCGCGCTGCGGGGGCGAGGCATGCGGGGCGGCTCCCGTGGGTGGTGCGCAACGAATCGCCGTTGGGGCGCCCGCTGACGCAACGATCCGCTCACCGGCGCGCAACGGCTCCTTCTTGTCCGCCCGAGCCCGCCGCCCGTACCGTCTACGTGGCCCCCACAACCACCCTTCCGCCCCGGTGAGGACACGCATGCGCACCGCCCTGCTCCAGAGCTCCGGCCGTCCCGGCTCGGTCGTCGAGAACCTCAAGGTCCTCGACGGGGCCGCGGGCCGCGCCGCCGCAGCGGGAGCCGGGCTGCTCGTCGCGCCGGAGATGTTCCTCACGGGATACGCGATCGGCGACGACACCGCCCGCCTCGCCGAGCCCGCCGACGGCGACTCCGCGGACGCGGTCGCCGACATCGCCTCCCGGCACGGGCTGGCCGTCGCGTACGGGTACCCGGAACGCTCCTCCGACGTGGTCTTCAACTCCGCCCAGCTCATCTCCGCCGACGGAACCCGGCTCGCGAACTACCGCAAGACCCACCTCTTCGGCTGCTTCGAACGCGACCACTTCGTCCCGGGCGACCAGCCGGTCGTCCAGGCCGAGCTGGACGGCCTCACCGTCGGCCTGATGATCTGCTACGACGTCGAGTTCCCGGAGAACGTCCGCGCCCACGCCCTCGCCGGCACGGACCTCCTGGTGGTGCCGACGGCGCAGATGCACCCCTTCCAGTTCGTCGCCGAGTCGATGATCCCGGTGCGCGCCTTCGAGAACCAGATGTACGTCGCCTACGTCAACCGGGTCGGCACGGAGGGGGAGTTCGAGTTCGTCGGGCTCTCCACGCTGGCCGGCCCCGACGGAGTCGCCCGCGCCCGCGCCGGACGAGGCGAGGAGCTGGTGTTCGCCGACGCCGACCCCGCCTTCCTGGCCGCCTCCCGCGAGGCGAACCCCTATCTGAAGGACCGCCGCCCCGGCCTCTACGGGTCCCTGGTCTGACCCTCCTGAGCTATCCCCCGAGTTCTCTTCGCGCAAGGAGTCCGTACCCCATGACGTCCACGGTGCCCAACGCCGTCGAGCACGCAGACGAGCAGCAGCCGCCGATCACCATGTTCGGCCCGGACTTCCCGTACGCGTACGACGACTTCCTCGCCCACCCGGCGGGGCTCGGCCAGATACCGGCGACCGAGCACGGCACCGAGGTCGCGGTCATCGGCGGCGGCCTGTCCGGCATCGTGGCCGCCTACGAGCTGATGAAGATGGGCCTGAAGCCCGTCGTCTACGAGGCCGACCGGATCGGCGGCCGGCTGCGGACCGTCGGCTTCGACGGCTGCGACCCGTCGCTGACCGCCGAGATGGGCGCGATGCGCTTCCCGCCGTCCTCCACGGCGCTCCAGCACTACATCGACCTGGTGGGACTGGAGACCCGCCCGTTCCCCAACCCCCTCGCGGAGACGACCCCTTCCACGGTCGTCGACCTCAAGGGCGAGTCGCACTACGCCGAGACGATCGACGACCTCCCGCAGGTCTACCGTGACGTCGCCGAAGCCTGGAACCGGTGCCTCGACGAGGGCGCCGACTTCTCCGACATGAACCGCGCCCTGCGCGAACGGGACGTGCCGCGCATCCGCGCGATCTGGTCCAGGCTCGTCGAGAAGCTCGACAACCAGACCTTCTACGGCTTCCTCTGCGACTCCGAGGCCTTCAGGTCCTTCCGCCACCGAGAGATCTTCGGCCAGGTCGGCTTCGGCACGGGCGGCTGGGACACCGACTTCCCCAACTCCATCCTGGAGATCCTCCGGGTCGTCTACACCGAGGCGGACGACCACCACCGCGGCATCGTCGGCGGCTCCCAGCAGCTCCCGCTGCGTCTGTGGGAACGTGAGCCGGAGAAGATCACGCACTGGGCGTACGGCACCTCGCTCGCGAGCCTGCACGAGGGCGGCGAGCCGCGCCCGGCCGTCACCCGGCTGCACCGCACCACCGGCAACCGGATCACGGTGACGGACGCGAACGGCGACATCCGCACCTACCAGGCGGCGATCTTCACCGCCCAGTCCTGGATGCTGCTGTCGAAGATCGCCTGCGACGACTCGCTCTTCCCGATCGACCACTGGACGGCGATCGAGCGCACCCACTACATGGAGTCCTCCAAGCTCTTCGTCCCGGTCGACCGGCCGTTCTGGCTCGACAAGGACGAGGAAACCGGGCGTGACGTCATGTCGATGACGCTCACCGACCGGATGACGCGCGGGACCTACCTCCTCGACGACGGTCCCGACAAGCCGGCCGTCATCTGCCTCTCCTACACCTGGTGCGACGACAGCCTGAAGTGGCTGCCGCTGTCCGCGAACGAGCGGATGGAGGTCATGCTGAAGTCGCTCGGCGAGATCTACCCGAAGGTCGACATCAGGAAGCACGTCATCGGTAACCCGGTGACGGTGTCCTGGGAGAACGAGCCCTACTTCATGGGTGCGTTCAAGGCCAACCTGCCCGGCCACTACCGCTACCAGCGGCGCCTGTTCACCCACTTCATGCAGGACCGGCTGCCCGAGGACAAGCGGGGCATCTTCCTCGCCGGCGACGACATCTCCTGGACGGCGGGCTGGGCCGAGGGCGCGATCCAGACCGCGCTGAACGCGGTCTGGGGCGTCATGCACCACCTCGGCGGCACGACCGACGCGACCAACCCGGGCCCGGGCGACGCGTACGACGAGATCGCTCCCGTCGAGCTGCCCGAAGACTAGGACCTGCCCGCCGGCCAGGCCTCAGATCCCGGCCGCGCGTGCCTTCTCGTACACCTCGGTGGCGATGTCCTTGAGCTCCTGGGCGTCGCGGGTGCTGCCCTGGAGATCGACGAGGATCTCGTCGAGGCCGACCTCGGCGTGCGCGGCCAGGTCCTCGACGATCTGGTCGACGCTGCCCTGGAACGGCTGACGGTCGGGGCCGTCGTAGCCTCCGGCCAGGTAGTGCGGGTTGGTGCGCAGGACCGTCTGGATCGGCTCCGTGCGGCCACGCTCGGCGGCCAGTTCCTGGAGCCTCTTCCACTGCTTGGCGAGCGCCTCGGCGCCCATGCCCACCGGCATCCAGCCGTCGGCGTCGTCGACCAGCCGGCGCTGGGCCCTGGGCGAGCTCGCCGCCAGCAGGACCGGGATCGGCCGGGCGGGCTTCGGCCCGACGACGGCCGACGCGATCTTCGTGACCTGCCCGTCGTAGGACACCGGGTCGGGTCCCCAGACGGCGCGGCACACCTCGATCAGCTCGTCCAGGGCCTGGCCGCGCTCCTCGAAGGGCCGTACGGAGGCGGCCGCGTACTCGTCGAGCGACCAGCCGGTGCCGAGGCCCGCGACCACCCGGCCGCCGCTCGCCGCGTCCAGGGTCGCCAGGGCCTTGGCGAGTTGGAACGGCACGTGCAGCGGGGCGACCAGGACGCTCGTGCCCAGCCGGGCCCGCTCGGTGGCCGCGGCGGCGAGGGTGAGGGTGACCAGGGGGTCGGCCACACCGCGGTAGGCGTCCGGCCAGGGCAGGCCCTCGATGCCGTACAGGCCCTGCGTGGCGGGCTCGGGGAACAGGGCCCGCTCGTACACCCAGAGACTCTCGTAGCCGATGCGCTCGGCGGCACGCGCCACGTCGGGCACATCGCGTCCGAGGTCGTACTGCTTGTTCTGAGGAAGACCGAGTCCCAGCCTGGTCGCCATGCCCACCGCTCCTTCGACAGATGGTCCGTCCGTGTCGAACGTACAACTTTCATCCAGTGGTTCGGACGGTCATGCGCCGGAACCGGCCACCCGGCGGGCGGATCAGTCGGGCAGGGGAGTGAGCAGCATGCGCCCCGCGAAGCCGACCGCCGCGTCGAGTCGTTCGGTGAAGTCCTCGGCGAGGTCGGGCAGTCGGCGCAGCGCCCACAGCGCACGCGCCGCCGACCAGGTGGCGTCCCGGGCGCGCTCCAGGCTCCACGCGCCGAGCAGATGGGTCAGCGGGTCGGCGATCTGGAGGAGGTCGGGGCCCGGCATCAGATCTTCGCGGATGCGCTCCTCCAGCGAGACGAGGAGATCACCCACGCGGTCGAACTCGTCCTCCAGGTCGGCGGGTTCGCAGTCCAACGTACGACAGGCGTCCACGACGGCGAGCGCCAGGTCGTGCCCGATGTGCGCGTTGATGCCCGCCAGCGCGAACTGAAGGGGGCGTACTCCGGGATGGCGGCGGAACTGGAACAGGGGCCGCCAACAGGCCGGTGGGCGACGCTCGTTCATCACCGCGTCGACGGCCGCGAGGTACCGCTCCGCGAACCGTACGTCCAGCGTGATCGCGGCCCGGGGGCCGGCGAAGCGGCCCGCGTCGATGTGCCGGTCGACCTCCTCGGTGACGGTGAGGTAGACGCGGTTGAAGACCGCGATCCCGTCCCGCTCGGGCAGGGCGGCGGCCAGGGCGCGCATGCGGGACACGACGGCGTCGACCGAGTCCACGGATTTGGTGAACTGTTCCGATTGCGGCATGACGGCAGGGTCGCAGCCCTACGCTGATCCGGGTGCCGGCGGGCCCGACGCTTCCCCAGAACGGGGGAACGCGCCCGTCGTGGGGGAGGGGGAGCACCACCGTGTCAGGCTTACGTGCCCAGCGTCTTGCCGCACGCAGAGCCGAACGCAGGCGTGCCGTGCGGCGCGGCGCGATGGTCGCGGCGGCGTCGGTCGTGATCGCGGTCGCCACCGTGACCGGGACGCTGGCCGCGCTCGGCGACGGGGGCGGGTCCGACCAGGCCGCGCCGGAGGCGACGGCGACCCGCTCCACGCGGCCGGAGTCGTTCCACGTGGTGCCGTCGGCGTCCGGCTCGCCGACCGTCTCTCCTTCGCCTTCTGCCTCACGTTCGCTCCTGAAGGGGTGGGCGAGCACCACGCCCTCGCCCACCCCGACCCGGGCGCAGCGGGGGAGTGCCGCCGTGGCCGCGCGGCTGTACCGCCACCCCGCCTCCCAGGTCCTCGACTGGGTCGGCGCCAACCCGTACGACCCCCGCCAGGAGGTCATCAAGTCCCGTATCGCCGACCAGCCCGCGGCGGTGTGGTTCGCCGAGTTCTCGCCGTCGACCGTGACCGCGCGGGTCCGCGCGGTCACCGCGGCCGGCTCGGGACAGGACCGGGTGCCCGTCGTCGTCGCGTACACGATCCCGGGCCGTGACTGCGGCGGGGCCTCCCAGGGCGGGGCACCGGACCTGGATGCCTACGACCGCTGGATCGACGCCTTCGCCGCCGGGCTGGGCTCCGGCGAGGTCGTCGTCATCCTGGAGCCCGACTCCGTCGCCCAGTCCGAGTGCCTCGCGGCCGGCCAACGCGCCGACCGGTTCGCCTCGCTGGCCCGCGCCGGCCGCGTCCTGAAGGCCGCCGACCCGAAGGCGCGGGTCTACTACGACGCCGGCCACTCCGGCTGGAACGCGCCCGCGCAGCAGGCGGCCCGGCTGAAGCAGGCCGGCGCCGCCTCGCCCGACGCCTCCGACGGCATCTTCAGCAACGTCTCCAACTTCCACCGCACGGCCGACGAGATCGCCTACGACCGACAGGTCCTCGACGCCCTCGGCGGCCCCGCGAGCCTCGGTGCCGTCATCGACACCAGCCGCAACGGCAACGGCGCGCCGACCGACGGCCAGTGGTGCGACCCTGCCGGGCGGAAGATCGGCCAGGCGCCCACGCTGAACACCGGCCAGGCACGGATCGACGCCTATCTGTGGGTGAAGCTGCCGGGGGAGTCGGACGGCTGCAAGGGCACGCCGGGCGCCTTCTCGCCGTCCTACGCCTACGACTTGGCGCGCGGGGCCTCGTCGTCGTAGGAGCTGGTGCCCTCGTCGAGCAGCGGCTCCTGCGTCTTGAGGTGGGCCGGGGCGAAGGCGCGCAGGGCGTGGTAGCCGGTGATGACGACCACGGTGCCCAGCGCGATGCCGCTGAGGGAGAAGGTGTCGGTGAACTTCATGGTGACGTCGCCGACGCCGATGATGACGCCCGCCGCGGCCGGCACCAGGTTCAGCGGATTGCGCAGGTCCACCTCGGCGTTGATCCAGATCTGGGCGCCGAGCAGGCCGATCATGCCGTAGAGGATGACGGTGATGCCGCCGAGGACACCGCCCGGGATCGCGGCCACGACCGCGCCGAACTTGGGGCAGACGCCGAAGAGCAGGGCGAAGCCGGCGGCGGCCCAGTACGCGGCCGTCGAGTAGACGCGGGTCGCGGCCATCACGCCGATGTTCTCGGAGTACGTCGTGTTGGGCGGGCCGCCGACCGCGGTGGACAGCACGGAGCCGATGCCGTCGGCCGAGATTGCCGTACCGAGCTTGTCGTCGAGCTGATCGCCGGTCATCTCGCCGACCGCCTTGACGTGCCCGGCGTTCTCCGCGACCAGTGCGATGACGACGGGGAGGGCGACCAGGATCGCGGACCACTCGAAGGACGGCCCGTGGAAGGAGGGCAGGCCGATCCAGTCGGCGTGGCCCACACCGGAGAGGTCGAGCCGCCAGTGGTCGGTGACCTTGCCGCTGCCGTCCGCCGAGTGGATCCGGCCGAAGATCCGGTCGAACGCCCAGGAGATGCCGTATCCGAACACCAGGCCGAGGAAGATCGCGACGCGGGACCAGAAGCCGCGCAGGCAGACCACCGCCAGACCGGTGAACAGCATGACCAGCAGGGCGGTCCACTGGTCCTGCGGCCAGTACGTGGAGGCCGTCACCGGCGCCAGGTTGAAGCCGATCAGCATCACGACCGCGCCGGTGACGATCGGCGGCATCGCGGCGTGGATGATCCGCGCCCCGAAGCGCTGCACGGCGACACCGACCAGGAACAGCGCGACGCCGACGACGAGGACGGCGCCGGTCACGGTGGCGCTCGTCCCGCCCTGGGCGCGGATCACCGCCGCGACGCCGACGAAGGAGAGCGAACAGCCCAGGTAGCTCGGCACCCGGCCGCGGGTCGCGAGCAGGAAGATCACGGTCGCGACGCCGGACATCATGATCGCGAGGTTCGGGTCCAGGCCCATCAGGACGGGGGCCACGAACGACGCGCCGAACATGGCCACCACGTGCTGGGCGCCGAGCCCGACCGTGCGGGGCCAGGAGAGCCGTTCGTCGGGGCGGACCACGGCTCCGGGGGCCGGAGTGCGTCCGTCGCCGTGCAGTTTCCAGCGGACGCCAAGATCCATGGTGGGTGTCGCTTTCGTCGTGCGTTCGGGCTTGCGGTTCACCATTCTCAGGGGAAGGGGAAGGCGAGCCTCCGCCCAGGGTGCCCGCGCCGAGCCGGCCGCGTCGTGGAGCGAGAAGTTCAGGGCCGCGGGTCGGACACTTCCGCGCTCGGACGGCTGATCTTCGGACGGTCCCGGTCGCCGCTGCGCAGCACGCCCGCGAACACCGCGAGCCCGCAGGCCAGCACCGTCACCAGACCGAACGACACCACCAGGCTGGTCACCTGCGCCAGCGTGCCGATCGCACTCGGCGCGATCAGCCCCGAGGTGTACGTGATCGTCGCCACGCCCGCGATGGCCAGGCTGGGGCTGGACCCGCTGCGCCCGGCCGCGGCGAAGCACAGCGGCACGACGACGGCGATGCCGAGTCCCATCAGCGCGAACCCGCCCATGGCGGCGGCCGGGTGGTCCGCCACGACGATCAGCAGACCGCCGAGGGCCGCCAGGACACCGCTCACCCGGACCGTGCGCACCGAGCCGTACCGGTCCACCACCCTGTCACCGGCGAGCCGGGCGATCGCCATGGTGAGCGTGAAGCCCGTCGTGCAGGCGGCGGCGAGACCGGCGGACGCCTCCAACTGGTCGCGGAGATACACAGCGGACCAGTCCAGGCTCGCGCCCTCCGCGAACACCGCGCAGAAGCCGACGGCGCCGATGAGCAGCGCCGATTTGGGCGGCAGGGCGAACCGGGGCGGCGGCTCCTCGTCCTCGGCCGGTTGCAGGTCCAGCACCCACGAGCACGCGGCCACGCCGAGGACGGTCAGCACGGCGGCCGCCAGGGCGTGGTGCAGCCGGGCGTCGGAACCCAGGTGCGCGGCGAGGGTGCCCGCCGCCGAGCCGATCAGGGCGCCCGCGCTCCACATGCCGTGCAGACCGGACATGATCGACCGGCCCAGACGGTTCTCGACCTCGACGCCGAGCGCGTTCATCGCCACGTCCGCCATACCGGCCGTCGCCCCGTAGACGAACAGGGCCAGACAGAGCGTGAGCAGGTTCGGAGCGAGGGACGGCAGCAGCAGCGCCAGGGTCCATGAGGCGATCAGTCCGCGCAGGGCGTTGCGGGCGCCGAAACGGTGGCTGATGCTGCCCGCGAGCGGCATCGCCACGGACGCGCCGAGCGCGGGGAAGGCGAGGGCGAGGCCCAACTGGCCCGCGCTCACCGAGGCGTGGTCCTGGATCCACGGCACGCGGGTCGCGAACGACCCGGTGACGGCTCCGTGCACGGCGAACACGGCGGCCACGGCGTACCGGGCGCGCCTCACCTCACGTTGCTCGTAGACCACTGCACTCATTCTCCAGCCCCTCCCGGTATGTGTCCGCCCCGCTCTCCGACGTCGGCCTGGGGTAAATTATCAGGAACCCTGCCTGATAGATAGGCGTCGGGTGCGCATCGGGCGCGGAGTCGTACCGCGCCGCCGATCTGGGAGGATTCCCGGCATGCCCGCATCCCCGAGCACCGCCCGGGCCATCAACGACCGGCTCGCCCTGCGGCTGCTGCAGCAGGAAGGCCCGCTGACGGCAGGGCAGTTGAAGCAGCTGACCGGCCTGTCCCGGCCGACGGTCGCCGACCTCGTCGAGCGCCTCACCGCCGCCGGTCTGATCGCGGTGGTCGGGGAGGCGGGGGAGCAGCGACGGGGGCCGAACGCGAAGCTGTACGGCATCGTCGCCGACCGGGCTCATCTGGCGGCCCTGGACGTGCGGACCGAGGGCGTCTCCGTGACCGTGTCCGACCTGCTGGGCCGGGTGCTCGCCGAGGCGTCGGTGCCGATCGGTGACGACGCGAAGACGGGGCCGGCCGTGGAGCAGGCGGTGACACTGGTCGAGCGTGCGGTGAAGGAGGCGGGGGCCGACCGGCTGCACACCGTCGGCCTCGGAGCGCCCGGCCTCATCGACCCCGCCAGCGGTGAACTCCGCGACTCCCCGGGGCTGCCCGCCTGGCACCGCCGCCTGGTGGCCGCCCTCCAGGAACGGCTCCCGCAGGCCCGCGTCATCGTCGAGAACGAGACCAACCTCGCGGCACTGGCGGAGCAGCGCGAGGGCGCCGCCCGCGACCGCGACACCTTCGTCCTCCTCTGGCTGGGCCACGGCACGGGTGCGGCGGTCGTCCTCGACGGCCGGTTGAGGCGGGGCGCGTCCGGCGGCACCGGTGAGATCGGGTTCCTGCCGGTACCGGGGACGGCAGGGCTCCCGTCGGCGACGGACTGCGAGGGGGGCTTCTACTCGCTGGCGGGCTCGGGGGCGATCGGGGAGTTGGCGGGGCGGTCCGGGGTGTGGGTGGAGGGGACGGGCGTGGGTGCGGGTACGGGGAGTGGGCTGGTCGGCGCGGGCGCGGGGAGTGGGCTGGTCGGCGCGGGCACAGGGGCAGGGGCCGATGCGGGGAGCGGGCCGGTTGGGGCGGGGGTGGTGCGGGGGGCTGTTGCGGCTGTGGAAGCTGCGGCGGCTGTGGGGGGTGAGTCCGACGTCGACGCCGATCCGGTGCCGGATCCCGAGGCCGCTGACCGCTTCCTCGACGTCCTCGCCGGTCGGCTCGCCATCGGCGTCGCCTCCGTCGTCGCGGTCCTCGACCCCGGATGCGTGGTGCTCGGCGGTGAGATCGGCCAGGCCGGGGGAGAGCTGCTCGCCGCCCGGGTCGAGGAGAAGGTCCGCCGGATGTCGCCCCTGGTCACGGAGGTGCGCCCCAGTGTCCTGGGCGGCGGCGCGGTACTGCGCGGGGCTCTGCTGACGGCACGGGAGGCGGCGCAGGAAGAGCTGTTCGCACCGCCGCAACGGTAGCCGTCCCGCGCCCGCGCCACCCGTCCCGCAGGCACCCGAGCAGCCCCCGCCCTCACCCCCGCCCGAACCGCCGCTCCAAGTACTCCTCGAACGTCCCCTTCCCCACCGCCCGTTCCGGCGTCAGATGGCCGCCCTCCCGAAAGCCCCGGTACGCCGCCCCCCACAGGGGCACGCTCGCCACCGCCCTGCGCCGGGCGGTCGCCGTGAGGTGGGCCTGCGCCAGGGACTTGAGCGTCCGCACCTCGGGCCCGCCCATGTCCTCGGCCCGCCCCACCGGTGCGCCCGTCGCCAGTTCCGCGAGGCGCGCCGCGACCTCCCGCACCTCGATCGGCTGGTCCCGGACGCCGGCCGGCAGCGGCATCACCGGTGACTTGGCCAGCCCCTGGAACAGCTGGACGAGCAGATCGTGGAACTGGGTCGTCCGCAGGACCGTCCACCCCAGCCCCGACTCCTCGATCAGCCGCTCCACGGTGAGCTTGGTGCGGTAGTAGCCGAACGGCACCCGGTCGACGCCGACGATCGAGATGTAGACCAGGTGGCCCACCTCCCCCCGCCGCGCCGCCGTGACCAGGTTGGCCGCCGCCCGCTCGTCACCGCCGCGGGGCGTGCTCGCGCAGTGGACGATCGTGTCCACCCCCTTGACGGCCGCGTCAAGACCGCTCCCGCCCTCGCGCAGGTCCACGGCGTACGGCTGGGTGTGACGGCTGAGCACCCGCACCTCGTGCCCGTCCGCGCGCAGCCGCTCGGTGACGAGCCGGCCGAGCGTTCCGGTGCCGCCGGTCACCAGGATCGTGGTCATGGTCCTCGGTCCCTTTCGAACATCGGGCGATCCCGTGTGGAACGCCCCTCGTCAGCTGAGACCGGACAGGCCCGCGGAATGTGACAGGGCCGCTACGGCCGCCTGAGCTGACGCCGTAGGAAGTCCAGCTTGTCAGGGTTGACGACGGCTCGCATCCGTGCGATCAGCCCGTCCCGGTACTCGAACGCCAGCACGCCGACCAGGGTCTCGTCCGCCCATGCCGCCAGCCCGCTCGCACCGTTGACCTCGACCACCCTGAAGTCCAGGCCGGCGGCGAACTTCTGCGCGCCGCCCGCCAGGAACCGCACCACCTTCTCGCGCCCCTCGATCGGACGCCGGGTCGCGGTGACCTTGCCGCCGCCGTCGCCCCACCAGATGGCGTCGGCCGCGAGCAGCTTCTCGAGACCGGCCAGATCGCCGCCCCGCGCCGCGGTGATGAAGGACGTGACGAGCTCCTCCTGCCGCTCCGGGGTGGGTGCGAAGCGGCTCTCCGGCGCGGCCACCCGGCGCACCGCCCGCCCGTACAGCTGGCGGGAGTTGGCCTCGGAGACGTCCAGCACCCCGGCGATCTCCCGGTGGCCGTACCCGAACGCCTCGCGCAGCACGTACACCGCCCGCTCGGTCGGCGTCAGCCGCTCCAGCAGCACCAGGACCGCCATCGACACGGCGTCGCGCCGCTCGGCGGACTCCAGGGGGCCGAGCGTGCCGTCGGAGGTGAGCACCGGCTCCGGCAGCCAGGCCCCGACGTACTGCTCGCGCCGGGCCCGGGCGGAGGTCAGCCGGGTGAGACAGAGGTTGGTGACGACCTTCGCGAGCCAGGCCGCGAGGTTCTCGACGCCTGAGCGGTCGGCGCCGCTGAACCGCAGATACGCGTCCTGGACGGTGTCCTCGGCCTCGTCGGCGGAGCCCAGCATCCGGTACGCCAGGCCGAACAGGCGGGACCGGTGGCTCTCGAACTCCTCGGCGCTCGCGGTCGTCATCCCTTCACCCTGCCAGAACGGCACCGGAGACCCGGCGGCGGGCAAGGGCCGTCGTCACCACCGCCGGGCCGTCACACCTCGAGCGTAGAAAGGACTAGACCAATAGGTCAATAGCCGTGCGCGGTGCCACGCTCAGGAAGTCCAGCGACACGTTCTGTGAGCCACCCCACATCGTTCGCCCGTATGGACGGCGATCAGGCGTGGCAGACTGGCCGTGTACCAGAAGCAGCGCACTCCGGGGTCGGTGAAAGTCCGAACCGGCGGTTACAGTCCGCGACCCGGTCGCTTCCAGCGATCGGTTGACCAGGTGAAATTCCTGGACCGACGGTTAAAGTCCGGATGGGAGGCAGTGCGCGGCGGGCGGGCATTCGTGCGCGCCGCCGTCTGTGCTCGTCCATATGGACGAGTCTGTCCGGCGACGCCCCGGTGCCGGTTCGTACATTCTGTCGTCATCGACAGCCCCGGAGTCCGTGCCCGAAGAGGCAGGAGGACCCGGGAAGTGTTCACCGGAATCGTCGAAGAGCTGGGTGAGATCACCGCCGTCGAGAACCTCGGCGACGCCGCCCGCTTCCGGCTGCGCGGCCCCGTCGTCACCGACGGTGCGAAGCACGGCGACTCCATCGCCGTGAACGGAGTCTGTCTCACGGTCGTCGAGCACGAGGGCGACGAGTTCACCGCCGACGTCATGGCGGAGACCCTCAAGCGCTCCAGCCTCGGCGCCCTCGCCGTCGGCTCCCGGGTCAACCTCGAACGCCCCACGGCCGTCGGCGCCCGCCTCGGCGGACACATCGTCCAGGGCCATGTCGACGGCACCGGGTACGTCCTCGAGCGCACCCCGTCCGAGCACTGGGAGCTCGTGAAGATCTCGCTCCCCGCCGACCTCTCCCGGTACGTGGTCGAGAAGGGCTCCATCACGGTCGACGGCATCAGCCTCACCGTCGTGGAGGCCGGCGCCGACCACTTCACCGTCAGCCTCATCCCCACCACCCTCGACCTGACCACGCTCGGCGTGAAGCAGCCGGGCGACCCGGTCAACCTCGAGGTGGACATCGTCGCCAAGTACGTCGAGCGTCTGCTCGCGTCGACGACGGGCCAGGGGGCGGCCCAGTGAACTGGCTGAACTCCGAGGCCTTCACCCTCCTCGACCAGCGCATCATCTGGTCGGACATGATCGGCAACATCCTCGGTCTGATCACCCTCGCCCTCGGCTGGCGGCGCTCCCTGTGGACCTGGCCGGTGCAGTTCCTGTCCGGCGTCATCCTCTTCGTCGCCTTCTACGGCCACCTGACCGGCAGCGCCGGCAAGCAGGTCGTCGTCATGGCCGTCGCCCTGTACGGCTGGTGGCAGTGGAACCGCAGCAAGGGCCGGTCCGAGGACGGCCAGATCACTCCCCGCTTCGCCACCTGGCGCGAGCGCGCAGCGATGGCCGGTGCCGCCGCCGTCGGCACCGTCGCGGTGGCCCTCCTCTTCAAGGCCTACCCGAGCCTGTCCTGGGACCCCTGGCCGGACGCCTACATCTTCGTCGGCACCATCGTCGCCATGTACGCCCAGGCCCGCGGCATGGTCGAGTTCTGGTTCGCCTGGCTCCTCGTCGACCTCGTCGGCGTCCCCCTGAACTTCGCCAACGGCTACGCCTTCTCCGGCTTCGTCTACGTCATCTACGGCGCGCTCGTCCTGTGGGGCATGCGCGACTGGTGGCTGCGCTCCCGCAAGGGCCCGCAGCCCGCTCTGGAAGGAGCGCCGGCATGAGCGCGGCACCCATTCTGTACAGCACCGACGGCTTCGAGGACCTCACGCTCGACCCCGTGGAGCAGGCCATCGCCGACATCGCGGCCGGCCGCCCGGTCGTGGTCGTCGACGACGAGGACCGCGAGAACGAGGGCGACCTCGTCATGGCCGCCGAGAAGGTCACCCCCGAGATCGTCGCCTTCATGATGAGCGAGTGCCGCGGCCTGATCTGCGCCCCCATGGAGGGCGAGGAGCTCGACCGGCTCCGGCTCCCGCAGATGGTCGAGGACAACACCGAGTCGATGAAGACCGCGTTCACCGTCTCCGTGGACGCCTCCGCCGCGCACGGCGTGACCACCGGCATCTCCGCCTCCGACCGCGCCACCACGCTCCAGCTCCTCGCGAGCGGCACCGCCGAGCCCGACGACCTCGTCCGCCCCGGCCACATCTTCCCGCTGCGCGCCCGGTCCGGCGGTGTGCTCGTGCGCAACGGCCACACCGAGGCCGCCGTCGACCTCGCCCGCCTCGCGGGCCTGCGCCCCGTCGGCACGATCGTCGAGATCGCCGGCGAGGACGGCCAGATGCTGCGCCTGCCCGAACTGATCCCGTTCGCCCGCAAGCACGGCCTGACGATCATCTCCATCGAGGACCTGATCGCCTACCGCCGCTCGGCCGAGCCCACCGTCCGCCGTGAGGCCGAGGTCCGCCTCCCCACCGTGCACGGCACGTTCACGGCGTACGGCTACCGCTCCACCGTCGACGGCGTCGAGCACGTCGCCCTCGTCCACGGCGAGATCGGCGACGGCGAGGACGTCCTCGTCCGCGTCCACTCCGAATGCCTCACCGGCGACGTCTTCGGCTCCGCCCGCTGCGACTGCGGCCCCCAGCTCGACACCGCTCTGCAGCGCATCCAGGCCGAGGGCCGGGGCGTGGTCGTCTACCTGCGCGGACACGAAGGGCGCGGCATCGGCCTGCTGTCCAAGCTGCGCGCCTACGAGCTCCAGGAGCGCGGACACGACACCCTCGACGCCAACCTCGAACTCGGCCTGCCCGCCGACGCCCGGGACTACGGCGCAGGCGCGCAGATCCTTCAGGACCTGGGCGTGCGCGGCGTGCGCCTGATGACCAACAACCCCGACAAGACCGACGCGCTCGTCCGCCACGGCCTCAAGATCACCGGCCGCGAGCCGATGCCCGTACAGGCGGGCGAGCACAACCTCAGCTATCTGCGCACCAAGCGCGACCGGATGGGACACGACCTGCCCTGGCTGGACACGCCCGCCGTGTCCGCCTGCGGCAGCCAGTGAGACCAGCCGGACCAGCCGGACCAGTGAGAAACGCACGAGGAGAGACGTGAGCGGCAAGGGTGCACCGGAACTGTCCGTACGCAACGTCGGAGACCTGCGGGTCGCCGTCATCGCGGCACAGTGGCACGAGAAGGTGATGGACGGTCTGGTCAACGGCGCCCTGCGCGCCCTGCACGAGCTGGGGATCGACGAGCCGACCCTGCTCAGGGTCCCCGGCAGCTTCGAGCTCCCGGTGGTCGCCAAGGTCCTCGCGGGCCGCGGCTACGACGCGATCGTCGCCCTCGGCGTCGTCATCCGGGGCGGTACCCCCCACTTCGACTACGTGTGCCAGGGCGTCACCCAGGGCCTCACCCAGGTCTCCATCGACACCGGCGTCCCCATCGGCTTCGGCGTGCTGACCTGTGACACGGAGGAGCAGGCCCTGGACCGCGCGGGCATCGAGGGCTCGAACGAGGACAAGGGGCACGAGGCGGTGACGGCGGCGGTGGCGACCGCGGCCACCCTCCGCTCAGTATCTGAACCCTGGCGCTGAGGGATGTCCATCTACGCGTAGGGTGGGGCCACCATGTCCAAGAAGACGTTCGAGGAGCTCTTCACCGAGCTCCAGCACAAGGCCGCCCACGGCGATCCCGCCACCTCCCGCACCGCCGAACTCGTCGGCAAAGGCGTTCATACCATCGGCAAGAAGGTCGTCGAGGAGGCCGCCGAGGTCTGGATGGCCGCCGAGTACGAGGGCAAGGAGGCGGCCGCCGAGGAGATCTCCCAGCTGCTGTACCACGTCCAGGTGATGATGGTCGCCCGTGGGATCTCCCTCGACGACGTCTACGCCCACCTGTAAGAACCCCGTTCCTGAAGACATCCCGCACGAACATCACGTAAAGGAAGCCGACCTCATGCTGCGCATCGCCGTCCCCAACAAGGGTTCCCTGTCCGGCCCTGCGGCGGAGATGCTGCATGAGGCCGGCTACCAGCAGCGCCGCGAGTCCAAGGAACTGCGCATCGTCGACCCGGTGAACGACGTCGAGTTCTTCTACCTCCGCCCCCGCGACATCGCGATCTACGTCTCCTCCGGCCAGCTCGACATCGGCATCACCGGTCGCGACCTGCTCGTCGACTCCGGCGCCGACGCCGAGGAGATCCTGCCGCTCGGCTTCGCCCGCTCCACCTTCCGCTTCGCCACCAAGCCGGGCTCGGTGAACGGCATCGCGGACCTCAAGGGCAAGACGGTCGCGACCTCCTACGAGGGCATCGTCGCGGGGCACCTCGCCGAGCAGGGCATCGACGCCTCCGTCGTCCACCTCGACGGCGCCGTCGAGACGGCCATAGAGCTCGGTGTCGCCGAGGTCATCGCCGACGTCGTGGAGACCGGCACCTCGCTGCGCAACGCGGGCCTGGAGGTCTTCGGCGAGCCCATCATGAAGTCCGAGGCCGTCGTGATCCGCCGCACCGGCGCGGACACGGAGGGGGCCGCTGAGCCGAAGGTTCAGCAGTTCCTGCGCCGCCTCCAGGGCGTCCTGGTCGCCCGGACGTACGTGATGATGGACTACGACTGCCGCGTCGAGCAGTTGGAGAAGGCCGTCGCGCTCACCCCGGGTCTGGAGTCCCCGACCGTCTCCCCGCTGCACAACGAGGGCTGGGTCGCCGTCCGCGCGATGGTCCCCGCCAAGGAGGCCCAGCGGATCATGGACGACCTGTACGACATCGGCGCCCGGGCCATCCTGACCACGGCCATCCACGCCTGCCGCCTCTGAGCCCGGGGGCCGTACACCGATGTCCGATCTGCCCACCCTGCCCGTCACTTTCCGGCCGGGCCGCACCCGTGTGGTCCTGCTCACCGCCGGGGCCGCGATCTTCGTGGTGATCTCCGCCATCGCGCTGCTCCTCGAGCAGCTCGGCCCGGGGGAGCGCCTCAGCTTCATCTTCACCGGGGCCCTCATCTTCGGAGTGCTGGCCATGCTCGCGCGGGTGAAGGTCGTCGCCGACGAGTCAGGCGTCACCGTCGTGAACATCGCCGGCAAAAGGCGCCTGGCCTGGGCTGAAATCCTTCAGGTGAACCTCCGACCGGGTGACCCCTGGGTGTTCCTCAACCTCAGCGACGGCACCAGCCTGCCCGCGCTCGGCATCCAGCCAGGCATCGCCAGGCAGCGCGCCATCGAGGACGCGCGGACGCTGCGCGCCCTCGCCGAGGCCCGCTCCATCCAGGACCCCGAGCAACATCGGGGCTGACTCGGGGCCGTCCACCCTGCCGCTCGGGCGGGTGTCTTGATTAATCTGGTGGGTGGAGGCGCTTTCCCGCGCCTCCACCTCCTGTCGTGCCGCCCGGCGCACAGGGGTTCCTGCTATCCGAGGAGTGACCCTCTCCGGCGATGGACGGATCGTCCTGTAGTACCTGCGCCGCCCCCTCCCGACAGAGCGCGGACCATGTCCGCGCCCACGCGGAGGCGGCGGCATCATGACCATGCCCCTGCTGCTCCTGGCAGCCGCTTTCCTGCTCATCCTCGCCAACGGCTTCTTCGTGGCCGCCGAGTTCGGCCTGGTGACGGTCGACCGCCCGGACGCCGAGAGGGCCGCAGCCGAGGGCGACAAGCGGGCCCGTACGGTCGTCGAGTCGCTCAAGGAGCTGTCGTTCCAGCTCTCCGGCACCCAGCTCGGCATCACCATCACCTCCCTCGTCGTCGGCATGCTCGCCGAACCGGCGCTCGCGGAGCTGCTGCACGGCCCCTTCACCGCCATCGGCATCCCCGAGGGTGCCGTCTCCGGTGTCGCCGTGGCCGTCGGCATGCTGCTGGCCTCGGCCGTCCAGATGGTGGTCGGCGAACTCGTGCCCAAGAACTGGGCGGTGTCGCGGCCCCTCCAGGTCGCCCGCTTCGTCGCCGGCCCGCAGCACGCCTTCGCACGTCTGTTCCGACCGGTCATCGCCGGCCTCAACGCCGTCGCGAACCGCCTGGTGCGGGCCATGGGCGTGGAGCCGACCGCGGAGCTGGCCTCCGCCCGCACCCCGGACGAACTGGTTTCCCTGGCCCGGCACTCGGCCCAGGCCGGCGCTCTCGAACAGGACACCGCCGACCTCTTCGTGCGGACGCTGTCCCTGGCCGAGCTGACCGCGCAGCACGTCATGACCCCGCGCGTGAAGGTCAGCGCGCTCCAGTCGTCGGCGACCGCCGAGGACGTGGTCAACCTGACCCGTGCCACCGGCCTGTCCCGCTTCCCCGTCTACCGCGAGAAGATCGACGAGATCGTCGGCATGGCCCACCTCAAGGACGCCCTGGCCGTCCCCGTGCACGAACGGCTGCGCACCCCCGTCGACCACATCGCCCGGCCCGCGCTGCTCGTCCCCGAGACGCTCCCGGTCCAGCCCCTGCTGGCGCGGCTGCGCAGCGAGCAGCCCATCGCGGTCGTCGTCGACGAGTACGGCGGCACGGCCGGTGTCGTGACCCTGGAGGACATCGTCGAGGAGATCGTCGGCGAGGTCCGCGACGAGCACGACGGCCAGGACGTCCCCGAACTCGCCGCCGTCCCGCCCGAGGACGGCAGGCTCGCCTGGGACGCCGACGGCAGCTGCCGCGTCGACATCCTCCAGCGCATAGGCCTCGACGTGCCCGAAGGGCCGTACGAGACCGTCGCAGGCCTGGTCGCCGACCTGCTCGGCCGCATCCCTGCCGTCGGAGACCGGGCCGAGCTGCCCGGCTGGCGGCTCACCGTCCGCCAGATCGGCCACTACCGCGCCGAGCGGGTCCGGCTGGTCAGGACGTCCCCCGTCGTGGTGGAGGCCGCCCGATGAGCGTGCTCCAACTCCTCTTCGCCGCGCTGCTCGTGCTAGCCAACGGGTTCTTCGTCGGCGCCGAGTTCGCGCTCGTCTCCGTCCGCCGCAGCCAGATCGAACCCCTCGGCACCGCACGCGCCCGCCAGGTCCTCTACGGCCTGGAGCGCCTGCCGCAGATGATGGCGGCGGCCCAGTTCGGCATCACGATCTGTTCGCTGACCCTGGGCGCCGTCGCCGAGCCGACGGTGGCGCACCTGCTGGAGCCGGTCTTCGAGTGGATCCACCTCCCGCACGGCATGATCCACCCGCTGGGTTATGTGATCGCGTTGGCCGCCGTGGTCTTCTTCCACCTCGTCATCGGCGAGATGGTCCCGAAGAACCTCGCGATGGCTGCGCCGGAGAAGGCCGCGGTGTGGCTCAGCCCCGGCCTGGTCGCGTTCGCGCGTGTCTGCCGGCCGATCACCGTGGCCCTCGGCGCCTGCGCGCAGGGCATCCTGCGGCTCTTCCGCGTCGAACCGAAGGACGAGGTCGAGGCCGTCTTCACCAGCGAACAGCTCAACCGCCTGGTGGAGGACTCCGGCCAGGCCGGACTGCTCGACCCCGAGGAACAGGAGCGTCTGGAGGACGCCCTGGAGCTGGGCTCCCGACCGGTGACGGACGTCCTGCTCGGGCGCGAGTCCCTGGTCACCGTGAGCCCCTCGGTCACCCCGGGGCAGATCGTCGCGCTCACCGCCCGCACCGGGTACTCCCGCTTCCCCGTCGCGGCGGAGAACGGCGCTTTCATGGGCTACCTGCACGTGAAGGACGTACTCGACCTGGAGGACTCCGAGCGTGCGGTGCCGCAGCAGATCTGGCGGCCGATGACGACGCTCAGGTCGGAACTGCCGCTCGACGACGCGCTGACGGTGATGCGCCGTGCCGCCACGCACCTCGCGCAGGTGGCCGACGCTTCCGGGAAGGTGCTCGGGCTGGTCGCGCTGGAGGACGTACTGGAGCTGCTGGTCGGCGAGGTGCGGGATCCGGCGCACCGGGAGACGCCTGAGGTACGGGTGACGGAGCCCCGGGTGAGCGGGGAGCCGGAGGGGGCGCTGGCGGGCTGAGACGGTGCCCTGCGCCGGCGCGGGCGGGTGGGCTTCCGCTCGCCCGCGCCGGCGGGGTGCCGCTGCGCCCACCCGTGCCGCCCCAGGCGGCATGCATGCCCGCAGCCGGGTGGGCTCACATCGCCGACGGATCCTGCGGCCCCCGCCCCGACAGCACCTCTCCGTACGCCTGCATCAGATCCGGCAACCGCAGAGTCGACAGGTCGTCCCGGGTCAGCGACCCCGGGTAGGTCGACAACCGCAGATCCCGGTACGCGCAGCTCTTCTCGTACAGCGTCCGCAGGAACCGCCCGTTGCCCAACTCGTCGAGCCACCCCTGCTCGACGACATGCCCCGCGATGGAGCGCAGCTCGTCGAGGGCCTCCTCGTCCCACACGTCCCCGTTCTCCGCGGCGAGCACCTCGCCGATCGACGTGAGTTCGAGAGGCCGGTACGACGGAAAGTCGACGCGTGTCGTGAAGCGGGAGGACAGTCCGGGGTTCGCGGCGAGCAGCCGGTCCATGCCCTCCGGGTAGCCGGCGAGGATCACGACCAGATGATCGCGGTTGTCCTCGGCCCGCTTGAGCAGCACCTGGAGCGCCTCGTCGCCGTACGCGTCCCCCTTGCCGTACCCGGAGTTGGAGAGCGAGTACGCCTCGTCGACGAAGAGGACCCCGCCGAGCGCGGAGTCGATCAGCTCGTTGGCCTTCACTGCGGTCTGGCCGAGGTACTCGCCGACGAGGTCGGCCCGCTGGGCCTCCACGAGATGGTCGCCGCCGAGCAGACCGAGGGCGTAGAAGACGCGGCCGAGGATGCGGGCCACCGTGGTCTTGCCGGTGCCCGAGGGACCGGAGAAGACGAAGTGGCGCTTGGGCGGCTGCACCGGCAGCCCCTGCCCGGCCCGCAGCCGCGCCATGTTCAACTGCGCCGACAGGGCCTTGACCTGGCGTTTCACCGGTTCCAGCCCCACCATGCGCTCCAGCTCGGCGAGCGCATCCTCCAGTAGCTCCGGATCGGTGGGCCCGGCGGGAAGCGCCGACGACACGACCGTCTTCTCGCGTACGGCCGGATCGGTGACCGACGGCAGGGGAGTGGTCGGCGGGAGGTCGGCGTCGGGGAGCCTCAGATCGCGCCCCTCGGTGCCGAAGAGCGGGTCCAGCGTGTCCGGCCCGTCCACGCTGTCCTGACCGACTCCGGTGAGCGTGATCGCGGCGAGGCCGGCGGTGTCGTCGTAGCCGTCGCCCTCGGCGATCGCCGCGAGCCGGGCCGAGGTGTCCATGAAGGCGGGGTCGACGCGGTGCACGGCACGGTAGAGCGGCAGCGCCGCCGCGCTGCGGCCCGTGCCCTCGTGCGCCCGGGCCAGCCAGTAGCGCAGCTCCTTGCGCTGCGGCTGCTCGCTGCGGCAGCGCATCAGGGCCGCCGACAGGAGGGGTTCGGCCTGCCCGTACGTCTCCAGCCGGACCCGGGCCATGCCGCCGAACAGGCCGGCCTCGATACCGAGCAGCGGGTCGTCGAGCAGTGGGTCGGTGTGCCGGACGAGCTGCTCCCAGTCCTTGACCAGGTAGGCGCGGCAGGCGTGCAGGAAGCGGACCTGGTGGTCGGTGTCCACCGGCGGCAGACCGGCGAGCGCCCGGTCCAGCTCGGGTACGTGGCGGCCGTCCAGCCAGTGCGAGGCGTGCGCGAGCAGCAGGTCGCGCGGGCTCTCCAGGACGGGCTGCACCCACCAGCCCAGCCAGTACCAGGAGTTGAGCGTGCGGCGGTGCCGGGTGCGCTGTTCGCCGAAGCGGTCCCGGTGGCGGAACATCCGCAGCAGCGCGGTCGTCGTGTCGACGCGCAGCGCGTGCAGGCCGAGCCAGCCGTCGGCCATCCCGGGATCGATCCGCACCGCGGTGCGGAACTCCTCTTCCGCCTGCGGATAGGCGCCCATCGTGTAGGCGTCCACACCTCGCAGCCAGGCGAGGTCGGCCGGGGCCTCGGGGCCTTGCGTGCCGAAGTCCATGACGTCCCCCACAAACCGTGCCCCGTCGGTTGACCGCCGGGCCGTCGCCCGTCGGGCCGCCTTGATCGAACCGCCGTACCGCGGACCGGAGTTGCAACAGTGCGCGCAGCAGCCGTCCGTAGGTCGCACCGAGGGCATCGTACCCGTGGGGCGTCGCCCGCCGAAGGGTGGCGTGCAGGGTCGTTCGGCGAGGTGGGAGCAGACGGGGCGCGTGCGGCGCGGTGACCGAGGGTGAGCGAATTGCGCCTCGCGGCGCCCGGAAAACCGGACGCGGACAGAACGAAGCCCCCGATCACGGGGGAACAACCGGGGGCTTCGCGTCTGTGGGCGGCTTCGATTGCCGCACATTGAGAACGTAAGTCCTGTACGGCCCCCCGGTCAAGCCGAGTTGAAGCACTCCTGCAAGTTGTCCGGCAAGTCCCTTCACAGGTTCACCACAATGCGGGTGGGTCGTCACGGTCTGTGATTTCCAGGTCCGGTCCAACGGTCCCAGCAGGCCCCGGGAGTACCTCGTATCCCTCCCTCAACTGCCGTACCAGAAGATCGGCGTGGGGTCGGGAGGGGTCTTCGGCGAAGTGCCGCCGCTCCGCGCGGACCCAGCCCGCCCAGAACGCGCGCTGCTCCTCCCCGTCCCGCGAGCGCCCCCGCTCCCAGGACTCCTCCGGCGGCATCTCCATCCACAGCAACTGTGCGAGATGCGGCCGCAGGGTCCGCCGTCCGGCTCCGACCCCCTCGATCACGATGAAGGGGGCCGGCGGGAGCGCCCGCTCGGCACCGAAGCGGCGGGCACGCCAGTCGTAGGGGGAGTAGAGCGCCGTCTCGCCGCGGCCGAGTGGCTCGATCACCTGGGCCAGCAGGCGCGCATCCCACGCGAACAGTTCGTCGTGGCTGGCGATGTCGTCGAGGTGGAGCACCGGCGCGTCGCCCAGCTCCCGAGCCAACTCCCCGGCGAACGTGCTCTTTCCGGATCCGGCGTGCCCGTCGACGCCGATCAGGCGGACCGGTCCGCAGGACGGGGGGAGCCGGCGGAGCCGGGAGACGAGGGTGTCGATGATGGTTCCCTGGGGTGCGGTGGGGCGGGCGGGTGGATTTTAGGGGCGCGGGCTCACGCGCGGGTCTCGGGTCGTGCCACTTCACGGCAGCGGCTCACGCCATTGGCCGAGACCCATGTTGCTCGCCGCGCCGTGTTCCGAAGTGCTGGCAGGAGCAGGTCGCTGCGGCCATAGTGGGCCCACAGCCGTGCAATGGACCTGCCCCGACTCGGACACCTGGGGGTCTTCCGCCCATGAGCAGAGCCGAACAGCCGTCCCGCAGAACCGTCCTGGCCGTCGCGGTCGCCGCCGCGGTGACAGGTGGCGCAGGCCCGGCGGTGGCCGCCACCACGCCCGACACCACCGCGGGCACCGCGCCCGACGCCGCACCCGGCACCCCACCCGACGCCGTGACCGACTCCGCCGCCACTCCCGCCCACACCCCGGCCCGCGACGTCGACTACCGCGCCTGGATCACGTACACCGACTGGCGTGGCGGCACCGCCAAGGGCGCCCGCGTCGTCGCCGGCACCCGTCCCGGCCTGGAGATCGGCGCCCCCGCCGGCACCACCGAGTACACCGACCCGCACACCGGCAGGACCGCCGCCTGGGAGTACGCGACCTGGACATCCCCCGTCCACCGGCTCTCCGCCCCCGCCACCGAGGCGATCGCCTCCTGGAGCGCGCGCACCCCGGCCGGCACCTGGCTCCAGGTCGAGCTCACGGGGACGTACTCCGACGGCACGAACACCCCGTGGTACGTGATGGGCCGCTGGGCCGCCGGCGACCAGGACATCAAGCGGACCTCCGTCGACGACCAGACCGACGGCAAGAGCACCGTCTGGACGGACACCTTCGCGATCGACGACCCGGCGACCGGGCTGCGGCTGGCCTCGTACCGGCTGCGGCTCACGCTCTACCGCAAGCCCGGCACGAAGCTCACCCCGACCGTCTGGCGGCTCGGCGCGATGGGCTCCGACGTCCCCGACCGCTTCACCGTCCCGGCCTCCGTGCCCGGCCTCGCACACGAACTTCTCGTCCCGCGCTACTCGCAGGAGATCCACGCGGGCCAGTACCCGGAGTACGACAACGGCGGTGAGGCCTGGTGCAGCCCCACGTCCTCGCAGATGATCGTCGAGTACTGGGGTGGCCGGCTCACCCCGGAGCAGCTGACCTGGGTCGATCCCTCGTACGCCGACCCGCAGGTGTGCCACGCGGCCCGGTTCACCTACGACCACCAGTACGCGGGCTGCGGGAACTGGCCGTTCAACGCCGCCTACGCGGCCACCTTCAAGGGGCTGCAGGGCGTGGTCACCCGGCTCGGGTCCCTCACCGACCTGGAGACGCTGATCGCGGCCGGTGTCCCGGCCATAACGTCCCAGTCCTTCCTCAAGGAGGAGCTCACGGGAGCGGGGTACGGCACCTCCGGCCATCTGATGACCGTGATCGGCTTCACGGCCGACGGTGACGTGATCGCCAACGATCCGGCCGCGCCGAGCGACGAGGCGGTCCGCCGGGTCTACAAGCGCCGGGAGTGGGAGAACATCTGGTTGCGGACCAAGCGGTACAACGCCAGTGGCAAGGTCGTCTCCGGCACCGGCGGCGTCTGCTACCTCTACTTCCCGGCCCACCCCACCGCGCGCCAGCGCAGGGCCCTCGCGGCGGTGGGCGTCCGCTGATCCCGCAGGGCCCCGGTCCGGCTCATTTCCGGGGCCCTGTGACCAACGTCTCTGCCGCAAAAGCCTCTGATGGTGGCAAGGTGGACAGCCCGGTGGGGGAGTCCGCCGCACGTACGACCTCAGCGAGAAGATCCATGAGCGCACACGCAGCCAACACCCCGCGTACCCGTACCGGAGGCCCTCAGGAGGACGGCCCGAAGGTCCTCGAGCACGTCATGGGCTGGACCCTCGTCGTGGTCGTCGCGATGCTCGTGGTGCAACTGGGGCTGCTGTGACCTGACTCTCGATCCGACCTGCCATACTGCGGATGTCCCGCCGCCCGTTGGAAGACCAGGGTCGAAATTGAATATCAGTCAACAGCGTGACGCTGCCCGCCCCCGGCCGCGCGGCACCGAGCGCTCGCTGGCGCGCCGTACCGAACTCATTTCCATCGGGCGGAAGTTGTTCGCCGACACGTCGTACGACGCGCTCTCCATGGATGACATCGCCCGGCAGGCGCATGTCGCCAAGGGGCTGATCTACTACTACTTCCAGTCCAAGCGCGGCTACTACCTCGCGATCATCCAGGACTCCGTCGCCGACCTGGTCACCTTCGCGTCGAGCGGCCTCCAGCTGGCCGCCGTGGACCGCGTCCACCGCACGATCGACAGTTATCTGCGCTACGCCGAGCACAACCAGGCCGCGTACCGCACGATCGTCAGCGGGGGCGTCGGCTTCGACACCGAGGTGCACGCCATCCGGGACGGGGTGCGCGAGGCGATCGTCGCGACCATCGCCGACGGCGCGTACGGCCGCAGCGACATCGCGCCGCTGGCCCGGATGGGTCTGCTGGGCTGGGTGTGCAGCGTCGAGGGCGCCACCCTCGACTGGATCGACCGCCCCGAACTGTCCCGGGACACCATGCGCGAACTCCTGGTGAGGACCCTGGGCGGCACCATGCGCGCCATCCAGGAGCTCGACCCCGCCTACCCGACCCCCGAGCCCGCCCGCCGGGACGGCTGACCCAAGGGGCGGAGGCTCGTGGTCCTCCGCCCCAAGTCCCCGGTGGGCCGGGCTAGTTGATCGCCCTGATCAGCTCACCGCCCGCCGTGTCGCCGCTCAGCTCCCAGAAGAACGTCCCGCCCAGGCCCTGCTGGTTCTTGTACGTCATCTTGGTCCCGATGGTCGCCGGGGTGTCGTAACTCCACCAGTCGGAGCCGCACTTGGCGTACGCCGTGCCGGCCACCGTCCCCGTGGCCGGGCACTTCGTCCTCAGTACCTTGTAGTCCTCGATGCCCTGCTCGTACGTCCCCGCCGCCGGGCCGGTCGCGGTGCCGCCGGGCGCCGACCGGGTCACGCCGGTCCAGCCACGGCCGTAGAAGCCGATGCCGAGCAGCAGCTTCGAGGCCGGGATGCCGAGGCCCTTGAGCTTGGCGATGGTCGCCGAGGTGTAGTAGCCCGCCTTCGGGATGCCGGAGTAGGAGTTGAGCGGGGAGTGCGGGGCCGTCGGGCCGGTCGCGTCCCAGGCGCCGAAGAAGTCGTACGTCATCGGGTTGTACCAGTTCACGTACTGCGCCGCGCCCGCGTAGTCCGCCGCGTCGATCTTGCCGCCGGGCGTGGCGTCGGCGGTGATCGCCGCGGTGACGAGGTTGCCGGCACCGAACTTGGCGCGCACCGCGGCCATGAGGTTCCTGAAGGCTGCCTTGCCGCTGGTGTCGCAGGTGTTGCCGCAGGCGTTCGGGTACTCCCAGTCGATGTCGATGCCGTCGAAGACGTCGGCCCACTTCGAGTTCTCGACCAGGTCGTAGCAGGACTGGGCGAACGCGGCCGGGTTCCTCGCGGCCTCGCCGAAGCCGCTGGACCAGGTCCAGCCGCCGAACGACCAAAGGACCTTGAGGCCGGGGTGCTTCTTCTTCAGCTCACGCAGCTGGTTGAAGTTGCCGCGCAGCGGCTGGTCCCAGGTGTCGGCGACGCCGTCCACGGACTCGGCCGCCGTGTAGGTGCGCTCGGTCGCCGCATAGGAGTCGCCCATCGCGCACTTGCCGCCGGTGACGTTGCCGAAGGCGTAGTTGATGTGGGTGAGCCGGGCCGCCGAGCCGGACGTCTCGATGTTCTTGACGTAGTACTTGCGGTCGTAGGTGCCCCATTCCGTGAAGTAGCCGACGACCTTGGAACCGGCGGCTTCCTTCCGTGTCGGCTCGGCCGTGGCGGTTCCCGCGCCGGCCAGCAGCCCGGCGCCGAGGACGGCGCAACACGCTGCGGAGACGAGCGCCCGGAAGAGGGCGCGGGGACGGTGGCGAGTCTGCATCGGGTGTCTCCTCGTGGGGGTGAGGGGAACGCGCGCCGATTGGCATGACGCGGTCAAGCAGTGGCCGAGAGAGTAGGAGGACTAGACCAGTCAAGTCAATGGTTCGGACCAATCCCGGTGGCCGATTCCAGAGCTCTGGGATTTTCTTGAAGTAAGCGGTCGTTAACAAGTGACTTGCCCGGGGCGATCGGGCATACTCACAGCGCAGAGCCGCTGGTCAGCCGCTTCCGTGACCCGGGAGCGCGGGCCTCGGCCGGCACTCAGTGAGACCCGGCGGAGCCGCCCCAACCTACGGCGCACGTCCGCCGATGCGCCCGACAGGGAGGAGAGCGTCGCCATGCCCGACCGCGCCCCGCAGCCGGTGGACCGTCAGCTGCCCACGGAGGAGGCCCGGGATCTGATCTCGCTCGTCCGCGACATCGCGCAGCGCGAGATCGCCCCGAACGCGGCCGAGGAGGAAGACGCCGGACGCTTCCCGCGCGAGACCTTCACTCTTCTGTCCGAATCCGGGCTCCTCGGCCTGCCCTACGACTCCGAGTACGGCGGCGGCGACCAGCCGTACGAGGTCTACCTCCAGGTCCTGGAGGAGCTTGCCGCCGCCCGCCTCACCGTCGGCCTCGGCGTCAGCGTCCACACCCTCGCCTCCTACGCGCTCGCCGCCTACGGCACCAAGGAGCAGCAGGTCGAGCATCTGCCCGCGATGCTCGGCGGCGGTCTGCTCGGCGCTTACTGCCTTTCCGAGCCATCCTCCGGTTCGGACGCCGCCTCCCTGCGGACGAAGGCCGTCCGAGATGGCGAAGACTGGGTGATCACCGGCACCAAGGCATGGATCACGCACGGAGGGGTCGCCGACTTCTACACCGTCATGGCCCGCACCGGCGAGGAGGGCTCCCGCGGGATCACCGCGTTCCTCGTGCCCGGCGACGCCGAGGGCCTGAGCGCCGCGGCGCCGGAGAAGAAGATGGGCATGAAGGGCTCGCCCACCGCGCAGGTCCACTTCGACGGAGTACGGATCTCCGACGACCGGCGCCTCGGTGAGGAGGGCCAGGGCTTCGCCATCGCCCTGGCCGCGCTCGACTCCGGGCGGCTCGGCATAGCGGCCTGTGCGATCGGTGTGGCCCAGGCCGCGCTCGACGAGGCCGTGTCGTACGCGAGCGGGCGCAAGCAGTTCGGGCGGCCGATCTCGGACTTCCAGGGGCTGCGGTTCATGCTCGCCGACATGGCGACCCAGGTCGAGGCGGGCCGGGCCCTGTACCTGGCGGCGGCGCGGCTGCGCGACGCCGGGCGGCCCTTCGCCAAGCAGGCGGCCATGGCGAAGCTGCACTGCACCGACACCGCGATGAAGGTCACCATCGACGCCGTCCAGATCCTCGGCGGGTACGGCTACACCGCCGACTTCCCGGCCGAGCGCTACATGCGTGAGGCGAAGGTGCTCCAGATCGTCGAGGGCACCAACCAGATCCAGCGGATGGTCATCGCCCGTCACCTAGCGGGCCCCGAGACCCGCTGAACTGCCCCAGCATGACCTGCGGGGCCGCCAGCCTGACCCACTCCGGGTCGTGGCGGCCCGGCAGTGTGCGGCCCCGGTCGGCCCAGGCGCGCATCAGATCGCGGTAGATCGGCGGGTCCTGGGACTGTGAAGAGGCCGACTGCACCGATCCCACGGGCGGCGGCACGAAGGCCCGGTGCCGCCCCTGCATCAGATGAACGGGGGTCATACCGGGACAACGCGGCGACGGGCGGACAGGTCACCGGTCCGTGGAATCGGGCGTGAGTTCAGCGGTGGCCCGCGTTGGGCCCGGGGACGTCCGCATCGAGCCCATGGATGTCCGAACCCGTACCTGGTGAGCGGGCGCCCGCCTGACGTACTGTCAACTCCCGTTCATCCAGGGAGGATTGTCTTGCAGGTGTCCGACGACCGCCCCGTACCCCTCGACGAGTACCCCGTGCACCAGGTGCCCCTGTCGATGAGGCACGTGGCGACCGGCGACCGGAACGCCCACGACCGTTCCGTCTTCCACGTCTTCGACCACGAGGGCCGCGCCCTGCTGGTCACCGGGCTCGGTGTGTACCCGAACCTCGGGGTGATCGACGCCTACGCGACCCTCCGCGTCGGGGACACCCTGCACGCGGTACGGGCCTCGGACGCGCTCGGCGACGACCGGATGCGGCTCGAGGTGGGCCCGCTGCGCACCACCGTCGAGCGGCCGCTGCGGGACTTCGTCCTGAGCTGCGCGGCGGACCCGGACGACCCGGACGGACTGTCGTACGAGATCCAGTGGTCGGCGGACTTCCCGGCGCTGTGGGAGCCGCCCCAGCAGCAGCGGCGCGGTGGGCGGCTCACTGTGGAGGGCAAGCGGTTCGTGCAGGCCGGCCGCTGCGTCGGATGGATCCAGGTGGGCAAAGAGCGGATCCGCCTCAAGCCCGGCGCGTGGACCGGTACCCGCAACCGCAGTTGGGGAGTGCGGCCCGTCCCCGGCGAGGACGGCGGACGGATCGCGCAGGACCATCCGACCGAGGGCTGCCACTGGATCTGGTGCCCGGTCCGCTTCGACGACCGCTTCCTGATGGTCATCATCCAGGAGGACGCGGACGGCCACCGTTCGCTCAACGACGCGACCCTCGTCCGCCCGGGCCACCGTGACCGCCAACTCGGCTGGCCCCAGGCGGAGATCACCTACCGCTCCGGCACCCGGCACCCCGAACGCGCCCTCGTCCACCTCGGCGACGTCCGCAAACCGCTGGCGCTGGAGGCGGAGATCCTCACCTCCTCCCCGCTCGCCCCGGGCGCCGGTCACCCGCCGTCCGACGGCTGGCAGCACGGCACTTGGCGTGGCCCCGGCCGGGCCGACCGCCGCGCCTACGACCTCACGCAACCGCACCCCGTGGCCGCGTACGGCGTCACCGACCACGCCGCCCGCTTCCGCCTGGACGGTCGGACCGGCTACGGCATCTTCGAGCACGGCTCGTTCGGACGCCACGACCCGAGCGGCTTCTCGGGCGTCGACTCGTCTGCCCCGTAGGGGAGTTGGCGTCCGCGATCACCGTTGTCGGCGGCCGGACCGGACACACTGATCCCGCACCACGGCAGCCTGCGTGCTGTGGTGCGGGGCAGCTACTGGGGGTGGGCGGGCCGGTTCAGGCGGCCTGGCGCCGCATCGCCGGCACCCGCATGGGGCGCGAGCCCGGGCCGCCGACGTGCGAGAAGGGCTGGGTCCGCCAGTCGAGCCCCTGAGGGAGCGTCAACAGCAGGGCGGTGTCCTGCTCCTGGGGTTCCGCGGACTCGTCCGCGGGCCGGGCGTCGGACGCCCGGCGTCCCGTACCGGCGCAGACCGTGAGCCCGAAGGGGTTCCACGGCGAGGCGCACAGCGCGTGCTCCGGCAGGACCTCCTCGTCCGCCAGCAGCGCGATGGGCTGCGCGCAGTCCGGGCAGACCACCCGGTACATCTCGAAGGTGTCGTACGCGTCCAGTTCCTCGCCGTCGAAGTCGTCGGGTTCGACGCCCTCCGGCGTGGGCTCGACGACCAACTGCGGGCGCTTGGGCACGGTGCGACCAGGGCGCTCAAGACTCTGCATGGGTTTCTCCCCCTCGGGTGGGCCGTGAAGGCTGCTGCGGCCTCGACCACAGCAAGCACTTCCCGTCCCGTCTCGGCGGTAATCACGAGAACATCACGAAGCCTTTTCGAGGACTGTGGCGTTCGTCACATGCCAGTCGCAGGTGCCCCGGGCGACCGCTTTGTCCCTCGGTTGGCTCACAGGCGGCTCTCGGCCACATCACAAACCGGGTATGACCTGGGGCGCTGAGGTATCCGATGAGATCAGACGCACTGTAGGTTCTTGCGCCATGGAGGAGCTGGACCGACAGATCGTGCAGCTGCTCGTCAAGGACGGGCGGATGAGTTACACCGACCTGGGCAAGGCCACGGGCCTGTCCACGTCGGCCGTGCACCAGCGGGTGCGCCGGCTGGAGCAGCGGGGCGTCATCCGCGGGTATGCCGCGGTCGTCGACCCCGAGGCCGTCGGGCTGCCCATGACGGCCTTCATCTCGGTGAAACCGTTCGACCCCAGCGCCCCCGACGACATCGCGGACCGCCTCGCCGGCGTCCCCGAGATCGAGGCCTGCCACAGCGTCGCCGGCGACGAGAACTACATCCTCAAGGTCCGCGTCTCCACCCCCCACGAGCTGGAGGAGCTGCTGGCCCGGCTGCGGACGCTGGCGGGGGTGTCGACGCGGACGACGGTGGTCCTCTCCACGCCGTACGAGGCCAGGCCGCCGCGCATCTAGGGGCCGACGACCGCCGGCGGGCGGGGCTACCGCGGGCCGCCTTCGCGGTGGGCCCCTGCAGTCCGACAGCGCCGGGTGCCGCACAGTCGTGGCCCAAGTGCAGCACGCGCGCCGTGGCACGAGAAACTGTCCGTCATGAGTGAACGCACCCCCGACCCGACCACCGTCCTCCTCCGTCGAGGAGAGGTCCACAGCCCCGCCGACCCCTTCGCAACCGCGATGGTCGTGGAACGAGGACAAGTCGCCTGGGTCGGATCGGAAGGCGCCGCCGACGCCTTCGCGGACGGGGTCGACGAGGTGATCGACCTGGACGGCGCCCTCGTCACCCCCGCGTTCACCGACGCCCACGTGCACACCACCGCAACCGGCCTCGCCCTGGCCGGCCTGGACCTGTCCGACGCCCCCTCCCTGGACGCGGCCCTCGCCCGCGTACGGGACTTCGCCGCCGCCCGCCCGCAGGACCGCGTCCTGCTCGGACACGGTTGGGACGCCGCCCGCTGGCCCGGCGGCCGCCCCCCGACGCGCGCCGAGCTCGACGAGGCCACGGGCGGCCGTCCCCTGTACCTCTCCCGCATCGACGTCCACTCGGCGGTCGTGACGACGGCCCTGCTCGACATGACCCCGGGCCTCGGCACGCCGGACGGCCCCCCGGGCGCCCCGGACGCGGACGGCCCTCTCACCCGCGGCGCCCACCATGCCGTACGCGCCTCCGCCTTCGCGGCTGTGACGACGCAACAACGTACCGAGGCCCAGCGGGCCGCCCTCGCGCATGCCGCCTCCCTGGGCATCGGCTCCGTCCACGAGTGCGCCGGCCCGCAGATCTCCTCCGAGGACGACTTCACGGGCCTGCTGCGCCTCGCCGCCGACGAGCCCGGCCCGCGGGTCGTCGGCTACTGGGCCGAGCGGAACGTGCGCAAGGCGAGGGAACTGGGCGCGTCCGGCGCCGCCGGGGACCTCTTCGTCGACGGCGCCCTCGGCTCGCACACCGCCTGCCTGCACGAGCCGTACGCCGACGCCGACCACTCCGGCACCGCCTACCTGGACGCCGCCGAGGTCGCCGCCCACGTCGTCGCCTGCACCGAGGAGGGCCTCCAGGCGGGCTTCCACGCCATCGGCGACGCCGCGGTGACCGCCGTCGTCGAGGGCGTACGGGCCGCCGCCGACAAGGTCGGCCTGGCTCGCATCCGCGCCGCCCGGCACCGCGTCGAGCACGCCGAGATGCTCACCCCGGACACCGTCGCGGCCTTCGCCGAGCTCGGTCTCACCGCGTCCGTCCAGCCCGCCTTCGACGCGCTGTGGGGCGGCGAGGACGGCATGTACGCCCAGCGCCTCGGCGCGGCCCGGGCCCGCACCCTCAACCCCTTCGCGGCGCTCCTGCGCGCCGGCGTCCCGCTCGCCTTCGGCTCCGACAGCCCGGTCACGCCCCTGGACCCGTGGGGCACCGTCCGCGCGGCGGCCTTCCACCGCACCCCGGAGCACCGCGTCTCCGTCCGCGCCGCGTTCACCGCGCACACGCGCGGCGGCTGGCGGGCCGTGGGACGCGACGACGCGGGGGCCCTGGTGCCCGGCGCGCCCGCCGACTACGCCGTGTGGCGCACCGACGCGCTCGTGGTCCAGGCGCCCGACGACCGGGTCGCCCGCTGGTCCACCGACCCCCGCTCCGGCACCCCCGGACTGCCCGATCTGACCCCGGGCCACGACCTCCCGGTCTGCCTGCGCACCGTGGTGGGCGGACGGACGGTGTTCGTACGGCCGGGCGAGTGATCTACCGGGGTGGCGCGGCGGTGATCACTCACCGCCGCGCCGTCGCGCGACCTGCGCATCCTCTGCGCTGACCAGGGCTTTGATCGCATACCCGCAGGTCAAGTTGCTGTTGACAGGCGGCGGCGGGGGGCCGGTAGGTTCGGCCGGGTCCACCACCGGACGCCCGACCGGGGAACGTCCGCCCACTCGCCGCGGCGCCGCTGGGTCAGGGGCGGTGTGCCGCACCGGGGCACCGTCACTGGGAGCCAGGCACAGCGCCCGCCCCGCAGCGAGGGAGCGTTTTGGCCGGTCAGGGAGGTGTGACCCGGGTGGGGCCCGGGTGCTCAGTAGACAACGGCTTTCGGTCGACCCGCAGCCAGCGGGCCCCAGGTCGGCCCGAAGGGCGCCGGGCCCCCATCCGCAGCACTCATACAACGCGAAAAGTGCACTCTTACCCCGGTCTTGTGGAAACGACACCACCATACGAACGTTTTGTCGCGTCCCCGCAGGCTGTGCCCACTATGGTGGTCCTGTGCGTACGGACACGAAGGGGCAGCAGTGAACGACGGCGACGGGACCCTCGCGGCACAGGACCGGGGGAGGCAGTTCGGCCCGCTCGGCACGGCCTTGGTGATCATCCCGACCTACAACGAGGCGGAGAACATCAAGGCCATCGTCGGCCGGGTGCGCAAGGCGGTCCCCGACGCCCACGTTCTGGTCGCCGACGACAACAGCCCCGACGGCACCGGCAAGCTCGCCGACGAGCTGGCCGCCGAGGACGACCAGGTCCACGTACTGCACCGCAAGGGCAAGGAAGGCCTCGGCGCCGCCTACCTCGCGGGCTTCCGGTGGGGCCTGGACGAGGGCTACGGCGTGCTGATCGAGATGGACGCCGACGGCTCCCACCAGCCGGAGGAACTGCCCCGCCTGCTGACCGCCCTCAAGGGCGCGGACCTCGTCCTCGGCTCCCGCTGGGTGCCGGGCGGCCGGGTCGTGAACTGGCCGAAGTCCCGTGAGGTCATCTCCCGCGGCGGCAGCCTCTATTCGCGGATCGCGCTCGACCTGCCGCTGCGCGACATCACGGGCGGCTACCGCGCCTTCCGCCGCGAGACCCTGGAGGGACTGGGCCTCGAAGAGGTCTCCTCCCAGGGCTACTGCTTCCAGGTCGACCTGGCCCGGCGCGCGGTCAAAGGCGGCTTCCACGTGGTCGAGGTGCCCATCACGTTCGTCGAGCGTGAACTCGGCGACTCCAAGATGAGCCGCGACATCCTCGTGGAGGCGCTGTGGCGGGTCACGGCGTGGGGTGTGGGGGAGCGGGTCGGCAGGATCGGGAGCAAGGACAAGCCGAAGCAGGGGCCGCAGCAGTAGCCGTACGAGCTCACACCCCTTATGTCGTGCTGAGCCGGGTCCGGGCACACTGGGGGCATGACGACAGGCGCTTCGACCCCTTCCTTCTCCACCCGGCCCCGGCGTTCCCGTGTGCGCACCTTCCTGCCGCTGGGCATCGCCGCGTGGCTGGTGCTGGAGATCTGGCTGCTCACCGTGGTCGCGGGTGCGGCGAGCGGTTTCGTGGCCTTCCTGCTGCTGCTCGCCGGGTTCGTGCTCGGATCGGTCGTCATCAAGCGAGCGGGCCGGCGTGCCTTCCAGAACCTGAACGAGGCGCTCCAGCGCGGTGGCTCCCCGTCGAGCGGCGGGGGCAACGGGCTGATGATGCTCGGCGGCCTGCTGCTGATGATCCCGGGTCTGATCTCGGACGCCGTGGGCCTGTTCCTGCTGATCCCGCCGGTCCAGAAGGCCGTCGGCCGCTACGCGGAACGCACGGTGGACCGCAAGCTCCGTGAGGCCGCCTCGGGGGGCCTGGGTGACGCCTTCCAGCAGGCCCGCATCCACCGCCCCGACGGCAAGGTCGTCCAGGGCGAGGTCATCCGCGACGAGCCGGGAGCCCAGGGGGACGCCCCGCAGGAGCCCAAGCCGCCGCTCACGCGCTGAGGCGTCCGCTGCCCGGCTTGCGGGCGAGCATGCTGAGACCCTCCCACCCGGCTTCGGGTGGGAGGGTCTCAGCGATTGCGGTCATGCCGGTTGCGGGCAAGCTGACGACCGCGGGCGCCGTACGTGCGATCGACGTACGGCGCCCACGGTCACTGGTGCGTTGCTCGCGGCCTCCCGCTACGCGGACTTGCGGCTGTCCCGGGGATGAACCGCGAGGTTCATCGCACCGGAGCGCAGAACGGCCAGCCGCTCCTCGAGGACCTCTTCGAGTTCCTCGCGGGTGCGCCGCTCCATCAACATGTCCCAATGCGTACGCGCGGGCTTGGCCTTCTTCTCCTCAGGGCCGTCGCCGTCCACGAGGAGTGCAGGCGCTCCGCAGACCTTGCACTCCCACTCCGGCGGGATCTCCGCCTCGACCGAGAAGGGCATCTCGAAGCGGTGCCCCTTCTCGCATGCGTACTCCACGGCCTGGCGCGGGGCCAGGTCGATGCCGCGGTCCGTCTCGTAGCTGGTCACCACGAGGCGCGTGCCGCGAAGAGCTCGCTCACTCATGAATCGTGCCTCCCGGGCTTGTCGCCCACAGGACAGGTGTCGCTGTCGTCGTCATCCGGTCAACGTCCGGTCGGCGGTAAAGATTCCCGTCCCGTGTCCCGTTCCGGGTCATGCGTCGCCGTCGTAGCCGCAGCCTTGTCAACCAGTGCAGTACCCACCGTCGCCCGGTTTGTCACGCCTGCTAGCAGATGTCACCCAGCGTTTCGTCATCTTTGACGCGCAGTAACGGTACGTCTGGCAGGCCAAACGCGTACACTACAGCGCTTTCGCCTTGAGTGCTAAATCCTTTCGGGTACGGGGTTGCCCGCGTCGCCGATCGCCCGCCGCACGGGCACCCGCGCGAGCAGCACGAACCCCACGGCGAAGAAGGCCACCAGCGAGATGATCGCGTCGCGATAACTTCCGGTCAGCTGGTAGGTGAGACCGAACAGCAGGGGACCGAGCCAGCTCATCCCGCGGTCGCTCACCTCGTACGCCGAGAAGTACTCGGCCTCCTTGCCGGGCGGCACGAGATGCGAGAACAGTGAGCGGGACAGGGCCTGGCTGCCGCCGAGCACGAGCCCGATCCCGGCCGCCAGCACGAAGAACCAGACCGGCGCCCCGGCCGGCAGGAAGTACCCCGCCCCCAGCGTCACCGTCCACGCCACCAGCGAGCCGAGGATCGTGCGCTTGGCTCCATAGCGCCGGGCCAGCAGCCCCATCCCCAGGGCGCCCGCCACCGCCAGCACCTGGACCAGCAGTACCGCGGCGATCAGGGTGGACTGGCCGAGGCCCAGCTCCTCGGAGCCGTAGACCGATGCCTGGGAGATCACCGTCTGGATGCCGTCGTTGTAGACGAGGTAGGCCAGCAGGAAGGCGAGGGTCAGGGGATGGCGGCGCATGTCGCGGACGGTCGCCGCGAGCTGGCGCAGCCCGGGCAGGGCGGCCTCACGCGCGGTGGAGCGGCGGTCGCGCAGTCGTCGGAGCGGGACGAGCGTGAAGGCGCCCCACCACAGACCGGCCGAGGCCAGACAGATGCGCACGGCCGTGGTCTCGGAGACGCCGAAGGTGTCGTGGGCGAGATAGAGAACCAGGTCGGCGATCAGGACCAGGGAGCCCGCCGCGTAGCCGAAGGCCCAGCCCCGGGAGGAGACCGCGTCGCGCTCCTCGGGCGGGGCGATCTGCGGGAGGTAGGAGTTGTAGAGCATCATCGCGACCGACTGCGCGGCGTTCGCCACGACCAGCAGCACGCCGCCGAGCAGATAGCGGTCGCCGTCCAGGAAGAACATGCCCGTCGTCGCCACGGCTCCCGTGTAGGCGGCGGCAGCCAGGAGCGGCTTCTTGCGTCCCGTGCGGTCGGCGGCGGCGCCCACCAGGGGCATCACCAGGACGGCCACGATCACCGACAGGGACACCGAGTACGCGAAGAAGGACCCGGCCCGCACCGGGACGCCCAGGGGGTGGACATAGCCGTCGGCGTCCGCGGCCGACTTGGCGACCGACGTCAGATAGGGGCCGAGGAACACGGTGAGCACGCTCGTCGAGTAGACGGAGCACGCCCAGTCGTAGAAGTACCAGCCGCGCTGCTCGCGCCGCCGTCCCGCGGCGTCGTCGGCCGCGTCCGTCCGCACGGTGTCGGTCCCCACCCGTGCCCTCGCTTCCCCGCTGAAGTGCCGTGCGAAGGCGCGAGCGGGGACGCGGGGCCGCTCAGGCCCAGACGCCCCGGTCCTCCATGACCTTGCGCAACGTGTCGATGTGATCGGTCATGATGCCATCGACTCCCAGGTCCAGGAGCCGGTGCATCCGATCCGCCTCGTTGATCGTCCACACGTGCACCTGAAGCCCGCGCGCGTGGGCGGCGCGGACGAAGCGGTGGTCCACGACCTGGATGCCCGACTGCACCTCCGGCACCTGCGCGGCCACGGCCGAGCGGCGCAGCGCGGCCGGGACACCCCAGGAGCGCAGCCGCAGGTTGAGTACGCCCCGGGTTCCGTACGAGGTCGCCAGCCGCGGACCGGCCAGGCGCTGGGCGCGCATCACGCGGGCCTCGGAGAACGAGCCGACGCAGATCCGGTCCCAGGCGTTGATCCGCCCGATCAGGTTCAGCAGGGGATGGAGCGCCGGTTCGGCCTTGATGTCGACGTTCCAGCGCACCTCGGGAAAGGTCTCCAGGAGCTCTTCGAACAGGGGCACCGGTTCCTTGCCCGCCACACGCGCGCGGCGTACGTCCTTCCACGGCAGGTCCGCTATGCGCCCCGCGCCGTCGGTGACCCGGTCCAGTGTGGCGTCGTGGAACGCGACGAGCCTGCCGTCCAGGGTGGCGTGGACGTCGGTCTCGATGTAGCGGTAACCCGCCTCGACCGCGCGCCGGAACTGCGCCACGGTGTTCTCCAGGCCGTCCGCCGCCCCGCCGCGGTGCGCGAAGGCGATGGGGCCCGGATGGTCGAGATAGGGGTGGCGTATGGGCGTGGTCACCTGCGCAGTATCACCCCCTTGGGTGTCCCCGCGGCAACCACCGTGCTGCCCTCGGATGCCGCCGGTACGGCGAACACGCGCAGGAAGAGCTGGGCGAGCGGGCCGATCGACACCGCGTACAGGACGGTGCCGACGCCGATCGTGCCCCCGAGGGCGAAGCCGGTCACGACGACCGCCGCCTCGACGGCCGTGCGCATCAGACGGATCGAGCGGCCCGTGCGCTCGTGCAGTCCCGTCATCAGCCCGTCACGCGGACCCGGCCCGAAACGCGCCGCGATGTAGAGGCCGGTGGCCGCGCCGTTGAGTACGAGGCCGGCGACGAGCAGCGGCACCTGTACGGCCAGGCCGTGCGCCTCGGGGAGCAGAGCGAGCGTGCCGTCCATGGCGGCGCCGACGACGAAGACGTTGGAGACCGTGCCGAGGCCCGGGCGCTGGCGCAGCGGGATCCACAGGAGCAGCACCCCCGCGCCCACGACGATGGACACCACCCCGATCGACAGACCGGTGAGCTCGGCGAGGCCCTGGTGCAGCACGTTCCAGGGCTCCAGGCCCAGGCCCGCCTCGACGAGGAGCGCGGAGCTCGCGCCGTAGAGGGAGAGACCCGCATAGAGCTGGAACAGTCGTCGGACGAGATGGCCCCTTGTGGAGCTCTGCGTGGACACGTGCGCCCCCGGTGGTGTGAGTGGCCTGACCCGTGACACTCTGTGGCTTGGGAAGAGAAGTCATCCATGGCCAATTCGGGGAAGGTGGACTGGTAATTATGGCTCAGTGGACCTCGGCAGTGGGGCCGGCGCAGCTCGCCCGGCTGCTCAAGTCACAGCAGGACCGCCCCGCGGGCCCCGGCACCCGCCGTCCGCCCGCCTATCGCGCGCTCGCCGACGGCATCCGGCTGCTGGTGCTGGAGGGGCGCGTTCCGGTGGCCGCCCGGCTGCCTGCCGAACGAGAGCTGGCGCTGTCCCTGTCCGTCAGCCGCACCACCGTCGCCGCCGCCTACGAGGCGCTGCGCTCCGAGGGCTTCCTGGAGTCCCGTCGCGGCGCGGGCAGCTGGACCGCCGTACCGGCCGGAAACCCCCTTCCCGCGCGGGGCCTCGAACCGCTCCCGCCCGAAGCGCTCGGCTCGATGATCGACCTGGGCTGCGCGGCGCTCCCCGCACCCGAGCCGTGGCTCACCCGCGCCGTGCAGGGCGCGCTCGAGGAGCTGCCGCCGTACGCGCACACGCACGGCGACTATCCGGCGGGCCTGCCGGCCCTGCGCGCGATGATCGCCGAGCGCTACACCGCGCGCGGGATCCCCACGATGCCCGAACAGATCATGGTGACGACCGGTGCGATGGGCGCCATCGACGCCATCTGCCATCTGTTCGGGGGGCGCGGCGAGCGCATCGCCGTCGAGTCGCCCTCGTACGCCAACATCCTTCAGCTGATGCGTGAGGCCGGCGCCCGGCTCGTGCCCGTCGCCATGGCCGAGGGGCTCGCCGGGTGGGACCTGGACCGCTGGCGTCAGGTGCTGCGGGACGCCGCGCCCGGCATCGCGTACGTCGTCGCCGACTTCCACAACCCGACCGGAGCGCTGGCCGACGACGACCAGCGGCGGCGGCTCGTGGACGCGGCGCGCTCCGCGGGCACCGTGCTGATCGCCGACGAGACGATGAGTGAGTTGTGGCTGGACGAGGACGTGGAGATGCCGCGTCCGGTGTGCGGGTTCGACCCCGCCGGGTCCACGGTGATCACCGTCGGGTCGGCCAGCAAGGCGTTCTGGGCCGGGATGCGCATCGGGTGGGTGCGGGCGGCTCCGGACGTGATCCGCAGCCTGGTCGCCGCTCGGGCCTACGCCGATCTGGGCACGCCGGTGCTGGAGCAGCTGGCCGTGAACTGGCTGTTCAGCACCGGGGGGTGGGAGCAGGCGGTGGAGCTGCGGCGGGAGCAGGCGCGGGAGAACCGGGACGCGTTGGTCGCGGCGGTGCGGCGGGCGTTGCCGGAGTGGGAGTTCGAGGTTCCCAAGGGCGGGCTGACGTTGTGGGTGCGGGCCGGGGGGCTCTCCGGGTCGCGTCTCGCCGAGGCGGGGGAGCGGGTGGGCGTGCGGGTGCCGTCCGGGCCTCGGTTCGGGGTCGACGGGGCCTTCGAGGGGTATGTGCGGTTGCCGTTCACCGTGGGGGGCGCGGTGGCCGAGGAGGCGGCGGTGCGGTTGGCCGCGGCGGCGCGCGTGGTCGAGAGCGGGGGGACGGCGGGGGGCGAGGCGCCGCGTACGTTCGTGGCGTAGCGGAGGCCCGGCTGCGGGCATGCGTGCCGCCCGGGGCGGCGCCCGGCCCGCAGCTACGAGGGTTCGGCCACCGCCACTGCTTCCATCGGTACCGGCTCCGGCTCCTCGTCCGCCGGAGTCGTCAGCGGAGGCAACAGCTCCAGTACCGCCTGACGCTGGGAGTCCGTCGTCGCGTCGTCGTACGGGTCCGGTGTCGCCGGGACCTGGAGGCGGTGGACCGGGCCCGTGCCCAGGCGGGCGTAGCCGCGGCCCGGGGGGACATGGGCGATGGGGGTGGTGTGAGGGCGGGTGCCGAGGAGGGACTCCAGTTGCGCGGCCGTGGCGGGGCCGAGGGCGACACGCGCGCGTGTGTGCTGTCGTACCGCGTCGCTCAGGGTGTCCAGGCCGTCGAACTGTTCGGCGACGACCACCGTCACATGGGCCGCGCGGCCGTGCCGGAGGGGGACCTGGAGGAGGGGCTGCGGATCCCTGCGGCCGTCGGCGTCGGCCAGATGGGTGAACGCGGTGGGGCGGTCGAGGAGGACCCACAGGGGCCGCTTGGTGTCGTCCGGCGCCGGGTGGCCCGCCTGACGGGCTCGGTTGGCCGCGATGAGCCGGCGCTCCGTCTCGTGCGCGGCCCACTCCAGGCTGGCCAGGGCGCCGGCCAGGCCGACCTCGACCGCCAGGACGCCGTCGCGGCCGGTCAGGCAGGCGTACTCGCCGGTGCCGCCGCCGTCGACGACGAGGACGTCGCCGTACTGAAGGGCCTGCAGCGCGACGGAGCGCAGCAGGGTGGAGGTGCCGCTGCCCGGCTGGCCGACGATCAGCAGGTGCGGCTCGGTGGAGCGGACGCCGGTGCGCCACACCACCGGCGGCACGTCGCGCCGTTCCGCACCGTGGGTGAGGGGGAGCGTGCGATGGACCTGGGTGGGGTCGGTGAAGCCGAGGACCGTCTCGCCGGGGGCGGTGACGAAGCGCTGGGCGGCGATGTCGGTGGGGAGCGGGGCGAGGACGGTGACCGTGAGTTCGTTGCCCTCTTCGTCCCACGTGAAGTGGTACTCGCGGCCACGGCCCGACTTCGCGGTGAGCAGCAGCTCGACGCGGGCGCGGGCTTTTGCCTCGCCGTCCGGGAAGTACGCCGGGTAGCGGATGACGAGGTGGGTGACGCGGCTCGAGCCGTCGAACTCGTACGCGGGGAAGGCCTTCTCCCATTCGCCGCCGTGGGCGTAGAGGGGAGCGGGGTCCTCGGCGGTCGAGAAGTAGGGAACCAGGGCCTCGTACAGCGACTGCAGGCGCTGCGTCCGGGACTCGTCGGGTCCCTCGGGTTCCGCCGATTTGCCCCGGCCCTGCCAGGCTGCCGCCGTCATCAGGGTGATGACGGCGAGCAGCGGGCCGTACGGCAGGAGCGCCACGACCAGGACCACCGACGCCACCAGGAACAGCAGCGGTCCGCGCCGGTCCTTGGGAGTGTCGGCCCACTTGCTCCGCCCGGCCGAGGCCAGTCGGCGCAGACCGCGGGTGATCGTGATCAGTGGGTGGAGGACATCGGTGGCGCTGTCGGCCGCCGTCCGGGCCAACTCCCGGCTCCGTGCGATCTGCGCGTTGCCTGTGCTCAGGATGCGGGGGAGGGGGCGCCGGGCCACTGCTGTCTCCTGATGGTGCGTACGGAAGGGACGGACGGCGGGGCGGGCGGCGTCAGAACTTGATGCCGCCGAGGAGGCTCGCCAGGCTCTCGCCGCCTGCCTTGATGCTCGGGGCGATGGCCGTACTGGCCAGATAGAACCCGAACAGGGCCGAGACCAGGGCGTGCGACCCCTTGAGCCCGTCCTTGCGGAAGAACAGGAACACGACGATGCCGAGCAGGACCACGCCTGAGATGGACAAGATCATTTGAGCTCTCCTGGTTGGATGGGGACAGTCACCATGAGTACTTCCAGGCTCACAGGATGTATCCATACGATAAAAGGTGCAACTGGATGAAATACGTCTGATTTCACCCAAGTGGCGGGCGTCGTCCCGGGCCCCGTGAGCAGGGCTGATGCGTCCATCGGGGGCCGTGGTGATCTTTGCCTGGGACGGGCCCGGTCATGTGCGCCGGAAGCCAGTACTCTGGCGATTCACCTGAACGGTTGTAGCGAGAGGCGGACCGGCCGATGACAGAAGCCCCCGACCCCGAGGTCGTGGAGCTGGCGACCAAGATCTTCGATCTGGCCCGGCAGGGGCAGACAGAGGCGCTCGTGGCGTACGTCGACGCGGGCGTTCCGGCCAACCTCACCAACGACCGGGGCGACTCCCTCGTCATGCTCGCCGCCTACCACGGCCACGCCGGGGCGGTGCGGGCGCTGCTGGCACGCGGCGCCGACGCCGACCGCGTCAACGACCGAGGCCAGACCCCGCTCGCGGGGGCCGTCTTCAAGGGCGAGGAGGAGGTGATCCGGGCCCTGCTGGACGCCGGAGTCGACCCTTCCGCGGGCACTCCCTCGGCCGTCGACACGGCCCGGATGTTCGGCAAGGCGGACCTGCTGAAGCTGTTCGGCGCGCAGTGATCCGTAGTGGGTGAACAGGTAAAACGCAGTTCCTGACCAGGTAAGTCAACGACCACGGGGGAGGCGGTACGGGGCCGCCGGAAATTTCGGTCGCGGCATGCTGAGCTGCCGAGTCATCATGACGTCGTGATTCACGGACGCGATGGCTGGGCAGGTGTTGCCGCACCGCGCGGGCCGTGATGCGGTCCGCATGGGCCACCGACGAGAGGCAGAGGAAGATGGTCTACAGCAAGCAAGAGACGGCGGGCGCTCCGACGTGTTGTCACGCGGCCAGGTAATGCGTGTTCCCCGGTTGCGTCGACGCTTGATGTGAGGCTGTTTCCCATGTTCGATCCGGTCATAGCGCCCAGCGGTACGCTGCTGGGCCTGCTCCAGCGGGGCCGCGGCGACGGCACGCTGCACGCGCTCACCGCCCCGCGGGCCGACGCGCTCGCGGCACTGAACCACTGTGTGCTGCGCGACCCACGCCACGACTGGCAGGTGGAGAACCGCTCCCTGTACTACGCCCGTCTCTTCCTCGACCTGAACGGCGATCTGGACGAGATCGAGGCGCACCTCTTCGACGTCGAGGACGCCTTCGACACCGACGAGTCCCGCACCGGCCTCGCGCTCGCCGTCCTCGGCCACCTCGCCTCCTACGGCAGGCGCGACGCCCTCGAACTCCTGCGCAGGTACGCGGCCACCGGCGCCAACTGGGCCTGGGCCCTCGACGAGCTCGCCCTGCGCGACGACGACGCAGGTCTGCGTGCCCTCGCCGCGCCCGTACTGGCCCGTTTCGCGACCGATGCCGAGGGCGAGGCCGAACTCGCCGCCACCGTGCGCGACGCCTTCGAGCCACGGCCCTGGCGGCTGTGGGCCGAGGACCCGCGCGACTACGTCTCCACGCGCGTGCGTGCCGCCCAGGAGACCGGCTGCTTCGACCGATGGCAGCGGCAGATGCGCCCCACGGGCCCCCGCCCGGGCTGGAGCGTGCAAGCCGTCTTCGAGTGGGCCCAGCAGGGCCTCGAACGCGGCGCCGCCCTCCACGTCCCGGCCGCGCGCTGCCTCACCGCCGTGGCGGGGCCCGAGGACCGGCCCGAGATCGTGCGGGCCGCCCAGGACGGCACCGACGGAGCCCGCTGTACCGCGCTGCGCTACCTCGCCGACAGCAACGATCCCGACGCCCTCGACCTGGTCGAGGGAGCCGTGGCCACCGGCACGACGGCCGTCGTGGAAGCCGCCCTCGACGCCTTCGAACGCATGCGCAGCGTCGCCGCCGTCGACCGGGCCCGCGGCTGGGCCCACCGGCCCGACGCCCTCGGCGCCGCCGCCGGCCGCATGCTCGCCTGCCGGGGCGCGGCCGCGGACAGCGACCTCGTCCTCGGCGCCCTGCGCGAGGCCGTGCGCGGCGAGGGGCCCGACGCACCGACCCTGTGGACCCTGGTCGACGGCGCCGGGCGGCTCGGCATCGCCTGCGCCGCGCCGGTACTGCGCCACATCTACCGCGAGACCGCCTCGTCCCATCTGCGCGGGCGCTGCGCCCGCGCGCTCGCCGCCACCGACCCCTCCTTCCCCACGGGCTTCGCCGTCGAATGCCTCTGGGACTGCGAGGAGACCACCCGCGAGGTCGCCGCCCGGCACGCCGAGACCGGTGACGTCCGTGTCGTCGAACGACTGCGCCGACTCGCCGCCGATCCCGCGGAGGAGGCCGAGGTGCAGACGGCCGTACGCAGCCGGATCGGGCCGGACGCCGCGTCAGCGATGTGAACACGGGGTAGAGGCATGCCCGCCGGGTGAACTCGGGATGACGCGCGGGTCGGTCGGGTATGGACGTGGTCTGACCTGCGGGGTCGAGCAGCGCAACGCTCACAGGACGTTTGTCGTGCGGAAAGATCCACTTTGACGCGGCCACGTCCGGTGCGGCGACAACACCGGTATGCGTGTCGTCATCGTGACCGAATCCTTTCCCCCCGATGTGAACGGCGTGGCCCACTGCGCGCTCCAGACCGCCCGGCACCTCGTGGATCGCGGTCATCTTCCGCTCGTCGTCGCGCCGGCCACCGCTGCCGGTCCCGGGCCCGACGCCTCGGCGCCGTGCCCCGTCGTCCGTGTCCCCTCCCTCCCGCTCCCCGGCTACCCCCAGGTCCGCGTCGCCCTCCCCAGCCGACGCGTCGCCGCCGCCCTCACCGAGCACCGCGCCGACCTCGTCCACCTGGCCAGCCCCTTCATCCTCGGCGTCCGCGGCATGGCCGCCGCCGCCCGGCTCGGCATTCCGGCCGTGGCCGTCTACCAGACCGACCTGGCCGGATATGCCCGCACCTACGTGCACGCGGGCGAGGCGGCCGCCTGGCGGCGCATCCGCTCCGTGCACGCCGCCGCCGACCTCACCCTCGCCCCGTCCAGCGCCGCCCTGCACGACCTGGAGGCGCACGGCGTGCCCCGGGTCCGACTGTGGCCCCGAGGCGTGGACACCGTCCGCTTCCGCCCCGACCTCCGCGACGAGGCGCTACGCCGCGAACTCGCCCCGAACGGCGAGCTGATCGTGGGCTATGTGGGACGGCTCGCGCCCGAGAAGCAGGTCGAGCTCCTCGCCGACGCGTGCGGCCTGCCCGGCGTGCGCGTCGTGGTGGTGGGCGACGGCCCGAGCGAGCCCGGGCTGGCCGAGGCACTGCCCGGCGCGGTCTTCCTGGGCCGGCGTATCGGCGACGACCTCGCCCGGATCTTCGCCTCGCTGGACGTCTTCGTGCACACCGGCCCCTTCGAGACGTTCTGCCAGACCGTGCAGGAGGCCATGGCGAGCGGTGTCCCCGTCGTCGCGCCCGCCGCAGGGGGCCCGCTGGACCTGGTCACCCACGGGCACACCGGGCTGCTGGTGCCGCCGCGCGACGCGGCCGCCGTCCGGGACGCGGTGGCCACGCTGGCCGCCGATCCCGCACTGCGGGCCGCCTACGGGGCTGCCGGGCGGGCCACGGTCGAGGGGCGCACCTGGGCCGCCGTCGGTGACCAGCTCATCGGGCACTACGCCGGTGTGCTGGCGGCGCGGAAGCACGTGGTGGCGGCATGAGCACGCCTTCACTGCGGATCGTGCGGCTCGCCAACTTCGTCGCCCCCACCTCCGGGGGCCTGCGCACCGCGCTGCGCGAGCTCGGCAGGGGCTTCAAGGCGGCCGGGCACGAGCCGGTGCTGATCGTGCCCGGCTCGACTGCGACTGACCGTGAGACCGAGCAGGGCCGGGTGATCACCCTGCCGGGGCCCTTGCTGCCGGGCACCGGCGGCTACCGCGTCCTCACCGACAAGCGGCGGGTGGCCCGGCTCCTGGAGGAGCTGGCCCCCGCCCGGTTGGAGGTGTCCGACCGGACGACGCTGCGGTGGACCGGCAGGTGGGCGCGGCGGGCCCGGGTGCCCGCCGTGATGGTCTCCCACGAGACCGCCGACGGCGTGCTGCGGACCTGGGGCCTGCCGGAGGGGGCGGCCCGGCGCGCCGCCGACGCCCTCAACGTCCGTACGGCCCACACCTACGCGCGCGTCGTGTGCACCACGGAGTTCGCCGAGCGCGAGTTCGTGCGGATCGGCGCTCGCAACGTCGTACGGGCCCCGCTCGGCGTCGACCTCGTGCAGCGGCACCCCGCGCTGCGTGACCCGGCGCTGCGGGCGCGGTACGCGCGCGTGGACGAGACCCTGCTGGTGATGTGCTCCCGGCTGTCCGTGGAGAAGCGGCCCGGCACGGCGCTGGACGCCCTCGATGCGCTGCTGCGGCGCGGTCGGCGGGCGGTACTGGTGGTGGCCGGGGACGGGCCGCTGAAGTCACGGCTCGAACAGCGGGCGCGCGAGCGGCGGTTGCCGGTGACCTTCCTCGGGCACGTCGCCGACCGCGGCCTTCTCGGCGCGCTCCAGGCCTCAGCGGACGTCTGTCTGGCGCCGGGGCCCGCCGAGACGTTCGGGCTCGCCGCGCTGGAGGCTATGGCGTGCGGGACGCCGGTGGCGGTGAGCGCCTCGTCCGCGCTGCCGGAGGTGATCGGATCCGCGGGTGCCACCGCCGCCGACCACGGGGAGGGCTTCGCCGACGCCGTGAGCATGCTCCTCGACCGCTCCGAGGAGGAGCGGCGGGAGGCGGCACGCGCGCGTGCGGAGGGCTTCGGCTGGGGCGCGGCGGTGGAGGCGTTCCTGGCGGCGCATGATGCGTCGATGCCGGTGCGGCCCGCGCGGCCCTACGCGCCCGGAGGCATCGGATGAGAACCCTCCGCTTCGTGGCGCTCGGGGACTCGCTGACCGAAGGCGTGGGCGACCCCGTGGGCGACGGGTGGCGCGGATGGGCCGCGCTGCTCGCCGACGGACTGGCCGAACAGCCCCAGGAAGCCGTGGAGTTCACGAAGCTCGCGGTCAGCGGAGCGCAGACGCGTGACGTGCTGGAACGCCAACTGCCCGCCGCTCTCGAGCTGCGGCCGGACCTCGCCTCCGTCGTCGTCGGTGTCAACGACACCCTGCGCTGCACCTTCGACATCCAGGCCGTCGCCGAACGCCTCGACACGGTGTACGCCGCCGTCACCGGGCAGGGCGCGGCCCTCCTCACCGCGTGCCTGCCCGACCCGGGCGCGATGCTGGGTCTGCCCGGTGCTCTGGCCCGGCCCCTGGCACGGCGGCAGCGGGCGGTCAACGCCGTGGTCCATGCGCTGTCCGACCGCTACGGGGCGGTCCACCTGCACGCCGCCGAGGGCGCGTGGCTCACCGACCGCGCCCTGTGGAGCGCGGACCGGCTGCACCCCGGCGAAGGCGGGCACCGACAACTGGCCGTGCGCTTCCACGCACGGCTGGCGGAGGCGGGCCTCGCGACGGGGAAGGCGCCCTCCCCGGAGCCCGAGTTCCCGGCGCCCACGAAGTCGGCGAGCCTGAGGTGGCTGGCCACCGCCGGTACCGGGTGGGTCGCCCGGAGGTGCACCGACCTGCTGCCGCAACTGCTCACCCTCGCCGCCGACGAGATCCGTCACCGCGCCCGGGGCACGAGCGCCCGGCTCGACCTGCGGGCGTCCGCCGCGGTCTCGGCTGCGTTGGCTGCGCTGTCGGTGGGGGAGCAGCGGGCGGACGCCGCGTAGGGCCCCCGACGTCCCGCACCTCCGCCTCGGCACGGCCCTCCGGGGCCACGACCGGCCTTACCTGCGACGCACCGCAACGAAGCGGACCGGTCACGGCCTTCCGGGGCCCACGGCCGGCCTTACCTGCGGCGCACCGCAACGAAGCGGACCGGTCACGGCCTTCCGGGGCCCACGGCCGGCCTTACCCGCGGCGCACCGCAACGAAGCGGACCGGGGTACCCGGGAGCGCCTGTGCCGTGGCGGGGAGGTCGGCTGCGCGGACGACCCCGATCACCGGGTAGCCCCCGGTGGTCGGATGGTCGGCCAGGAACACCACCGGCCGTCCGTCGGGCGGTACCTGGACCGCGCCCAGCACCATGCCCTCGCTGGGGAGTTCGCCCGGCAGGGCCCGCTCCAGGGCGGGGCCCTCCGTGCGCAGGCCGATGCGGTTGCTCGCCGAGGACACGCGGTACGGGCGTGACGTGAAGATCCGCACGGCCTCGGGCGTGAACCAGTCGTCACGCGGACCCAAGCTGACGCGCAGGACGAGCTCGGCGGGGGGCCTCGGCTGCGGAGCGACGTCCACGCGCGCGTGGGGGCCTGGTACGGGCCCCAGGGGAAGGACGGTGCCGTCCGTGAGGGGCGCCGGGCCGAGCCCCGACAGCAGGTCGGTGGAGCGGCTGCCGAGGACCGGGTCGACGGCGATGCCGCCGGAGACGGCTACATAGCTGCGTACTCCCTGTAGGGCCGCCCCGACGTCCAGGAGCGCTCCGGCGGCTACGCGCACGGGCGCGCCCCAGGCGACCGGCCGTCCGTCCAGGGTGACCGGGCAGGGCGCGCCGCCGACCGCCACGGTGACCGTGGAACGGGGCCGGACGGCGCAGCCGTTGAGGGTGGTCTCCAGGACGGCCGCGTCGGGCGGGTTGCCGACCAGCCGGTTGACGAGCGCCGCCGCGGGGCCGTCCAGCGCCCCCGAGCGGGGCACACCGAGGTGCGCGTGCCCCGGGCGGCCCCGGTCCTGCACCGTGGTCAGCGCCCCGGCGCGTACGACGGCGAGCGCGCGGTCGGTCATGCGGTACCCATCGGGTTGGCGGGGCTGACGGTTCCGGCGTGGGCAATCGGTTGCTCCTGTGGGGAAACCGGTTCCGGCTGTGCGGCAACCGGTTCCGCCAGTGGAGCAACCGGTTTCGCCGGGTCGACCGGCCCCACCGGGACGAAGCGCACGCGCGTGCCCGGCGACAGGAGTGCGGCGGGTACGCGCGCGTGGTCCCACAACACCGTGTCCGTGGTGCCGATGAGCTGCCAGCCGCCGGGTGACGAGCGTGGGTACACGCCCGTGTACGGGCCGGCCAGCGCCACCGAACCGGGTGGGACGGCCGTGCGGGGAGTGGCCCGGCGCGGTACGTCGTAGCGGGAGGGGAGCCCGGTGAGGTAGCCGAAGCCGGGGGCGAAGCCGCAGAAGGCGACGCGGAATTCGACGGACGCGTGGATGCCGGCCACCTCCTGCTCCGAGACGCCCCAGTGTGCGGCGACGTCGGCGAGGTCGGGGCCGTCGTAGCGCACCGGGAGTTCGACCACCTCACGCGCGCGTGGGGGAACGGGAGGGATGTCGGAGGCGGTCAGTTCGGATGCCCAACGGACCGGGTCCTCCAGGCCGTCGAGGAGGACGGTGCGGGCCGCGGGGACGATCTCCCGGACGATCAGCGCGCCCTCCGCGCGGCGCCGCAGCAGCTCGGCGTGCAGGGCCTGGGCCTCGTCGCCCGTGGAGAGCTCGACGAGCAGGGCGCTGTCGCCGACGGGCAGGGCCCTCATACGAAGGCCTCCACCCGGACGCCCGACTCCTCCAGCCGCTGCCGTACCCGGCGGGCCAGCTCCACCGCGCCGGGAGTGTCCCCGTGCAGGCACAGGGAACGCGCGCGTACCTCGATGCGGGCGCCGGAGTGCGCGGTGACCGTGCCGGAGCCGGCGAGGCTCACCGAGCGCTCCACCACCGCGTCCGGGTCGGTGACCACGGCGCCGTCCCGGCCGCGTGGCACGAGGGTGCCCTCCTCGGTGTACGCGCGGTCCGCGAACGCCTCGGTGACGGTCGGCAGCCCGGCCTTGCCGGCCAGCTCCAGCAGGCGCGAGCCGGGCAGGCCGAGCACGGGCAGGGCACCGTCCGCGAGGAGCACGCCGTCGACGACCGCGCGGGCCTGCTCCTCGTCGTGCACGACGCGGTTGTAGAGCGCGCCGTGCGGTTTGACGTACGCCACGCGCGCGCCCGCCGCGCGGGCGAAGACCTCCAGGGCGCCGATCTGGTAGGCCACCTCGGCCGCCAGTTCGGCGGGCGGCACGTCCATCGCGCGCCGCCCGAACCCCGCGAGGTCCCGGTAGGAGACCTGGGCGCCGATCCGTACACCGCGCTCGGCCGCCAGCTCGCACACCCGGCGCATGGTGACCGCGTCCCCGGCGTGGAAGCCGCAGGCCACGTTGGCGCTGGTGACGACGGACAGCAGCCGCTCGTCGTCGGTCAACTGCCAGCGGCCGAAGCCCTCTCCGAGGTCGGCGTTCAGATCGATCGGTGTCATGGACCCTGTCTCCTGTCAGGCCACGCGGTACTGCTCGTCGCGGGCGTCGGTGAGGAACATCTGTCCCGGTGCGTGGGTGATGGCGAACGGCGGGCGCGAGGCCGTCACCGCGGCCTGCGGGGTCACGCCACAGGCCCAGAACACCGGTATGTCGTCCGGGTCGGCGTCCACCGGGTCCCCGAAGTCGGGGCGGCCGAGGTCGTCGATGCCGAGCCCCGACGGATCGCCGCAGTGTACGGGGCCGCCGTGCACCGCCGGGAGCAGACTGCTCTCCCGGATGGCCGCCGCCAGGTGCTCCGGCGGAACCGGCCGCATGGACACCACCATCGGACCGTGCAGCCGCCCCGCGGGACGGCACTGACGGTTCGTCACGTACATCGGCACGTTGCGCCCCTGCTCGATGTGGCGGATCGGGACGCCCGCCTCGGACAGCGCCCACTCGAAGGTGAAGCTGCACCCGATGAGGAACGACACCAGGTCGCCGCGCCAGTGACCGAGCACGTCCGTCGGCTCGTCCACCAACTCGCCGTCCCGCCACACCCGGTAGCGCGGCAGATCGGTGCGCAGGTCGGCGCCGTCCGCGAGGACCGTGTTGAACGATCCGGCGTCCGTGACGTCCAGCACGGGGCACGGCTTCGGATTGCGCTGGCAGAACAGCAGCATCTCGTACGCCCAGTCGGCGGGCACCGAGATCAGGTTGACCTGGGTGTGTCCCGCCGCGACCCCGGCCGTGGGGCCCGCCAGACCCTTCCGGAAGCGCTCCCGCGCGGTTTTCGGGCTCCACGCGTGCGCGTGCTCGTCGACCAGGGTCGGGGGGCGGTCGTTCGTGAGGGTCGGGGAGCGGTGGCCCGCGCGGTCCTCCGTACGGTTCACGCCAGTTCCCTTCCGCGCGTTTCCGGCAGCCCCAGCAGCGCCAGGGCCGCGATGCCGTAGCCGATCGCGCCGAAGACCAGCGCGCCGCCCACGCCCCAGCTGTCGGCGAGGAAGCCGACGCTGGTGGGGAAGACGGCGCCGACGGCGCGGCCGGTGTTGTACGTGAAGCCCTGCCCCGTGCCGCGCACCGCCGTCGGGTACAGCTCGCTCAGATAGGAACCGAAGCCGCTGAAGATGGCCGACATGCAGAACCCGAGCGGGAAACCGAGCACCAGGAGCAGGGTGTTGGCGCCGTCCGGAATGTTCGCGTACGCCAGGATGCACAGCGCCGACAGCAGGGCGAACAGCCAGATGTTGCGCCGGCGGCCCAGCCGGTCGGTGAGGTAGCCGCCGGTGAGGTAGCCGGCGAACGCGCCCGAGATCAGGAACGTCAGGTAGCCGCCGGTCCCGACGACCGACAGGCCGCGCTCGGTCTTCAGGTACGTCGGCACCCAGGTGGCGAGGGTGTAGTAGCCGCCCTGGACACCGGTGGACAGCAGGGCCGCGAAGACCGTGGTGCGCAGCAGACCGGGCTTGAAGATCGCCGTGAACGAGCTCTTCTCGGTGCTCGCCTCGCGGACCGCGACCGCCTCGGGGGCGTCCTGCACCTGGCGCCGCACCCACACCACGAGCAGCGCGGGCAGGGCGCCGGTCCAGAACATCACCCGCCAGGCCAGGTCGTCGCCGACGAAGGAGAAGACCAGCGTGTACACGATCACGGCGAGCGCCCAGCCCACGGCCCAGGAACTCTGGATCGCGCCGAGGGTGCGGCCACGGTGCTTGGCGCTCGCGTACTCCGCGACGAGGATCGCGCCGACCGCCCACTCGCCGCCGAAGCCGAGGCCCTGCAGGGCCCGGAAGACCAGCAGCGTCTCGTAGTTGGGCGCGAAGCCGCAGGCGACGGTGAACACCGCGTACGTGACCACCGTGACCATCAGCGCCCTGACCCGGCCCACCCGGTCGGCCAGCACGCCCGCGAGGGCGCCGCCGACCGCGGAGACCACGAGGGTGACGGTGGTGAAGAGGCCGGTCTGGCCGCTGTCCAGGCCGAAGTACGCGGCCAGGGCGACCATGCTCAGCGGCAGCGTGAAGTAGTCGTACGAGTCCAGGGCATAGCCGCCGAACGCGCCGGCGAAGGCGCGGCGGCCGCGCGGACCGAGGGCGCGCAGCCAGCCGAACGCGCCGTCGTCGGCGGCGCGTTCATCGTTCTGGGACTGTGCGGCGGTGGGCGGGGCCTGCGGTGGAGGGGTCGTGCTCATGGGCACCTCGCTGAGGGAGGAGGAGGGTGCTGGGAGAGAGCCGTGCCGTGCTGAGGCCGGGTGCCGCGGTGGGGACGGGGCGGGGCCGTGCGTAGCACCGTAGAGGATCGTTCAACGATCCTTCAATACCCATGTTGTCTCGTCCTTGCATCTGCGCTTGAATTCCCGTCATGGCAGAGCAGCTGGCGGGACTCGCCGACGACCGCGCCCTCCTGGGCCGCACCAGCACGGCCGAACGGGTCTCGGACATCCTCAGAAGCCGGATCGCGGAGGGCTACTTCCCGCCCGGGACACGACTGTCGGAGGACAGCATCGGCGGGGCGCTCGGCGTCTCCCGCAACACGCTGCGCGAGGCGTTCCGGCTGCTCACCCACGAGCGCCTGCTCGTCCACGAACTGAACCGGGGCGTGTTCGTGCGCGTCCTGACCGTCGAGGACGTCGAGGACATCTACCGCACCCGGGCCCTCGTCGAGCGCGCGGTCGTCCGCGGGCTCGGCGAGCCGCCGTACGCGCTGCAAAGCCTCGCGGCGGCGGTCACGGAAGGACAGGTGGCGTCCGTCCAGAAGGACTGGAAGGGCCTGGGCACGGCCAACATCCACTTCCACCGCGAGCTCGTCGCACTCGCCGGCAGCGAACGCACCGACGAACTGATGCGCAGCGTCTTCGCGGAGCTGCGCCTCGCCTTCCACGTCGTCGACGACCCGCGTCGGCTGCACGAGCCCTACCTCACCCGCAACCAGCAGATCCTCCAGGCCCTCCAGGCCGGGGACAAGGCCGGTGCCGAGAAGCTCCTCGCGATCTACCTCGACGACTCCCTGGCACGCGTGGTGGAGGTGTACCGGCGGAGGGTGGGGGAGGAGAGCTAGGCCGTTCGTGGAGGCGACCGGCCGACGGCCGGCCCGGCGCGGCGTCTCGGCCCGACCGCCGGGGCGCGTCTGCGTCGTTTGGGTCGTTGTCAGACCGAGGACCTAGTCTGTGCACCGTGACTTCGCCTGCATCGACGGACAGCGTTCCGCCCCAGCTCAGCGCGGGGCCGCGCCCCGCACCGGGCCCGGCCGCCGACGAGGGGCTGGCGCGGCGGCTGCGCGCGCTCGCCTGCACGGCGCCGATCCACGACCTCGACGCACGCAAGGCCAACCTCGCCGGCGCGTACTCGGTGTACGGCATGGCGGAGATCGCCCTCGCCGCCATCGACCTGGTCACCCTCAACATGGACTTCGACACGGGCGCCGACCACGACCAGATCGTCGCCCGGCTCATCCCGCGCATCACCGCCCAGGCCCCGCGCCGTCCCGTCGCCGAGCACGAGCGGGTGGCCCGCTGGGTCCTGGAGAACCTGATCAACGTCGGCAGTGTCGACCGCGGCTTCCGCGCCGTGTACGGCACGTTCGCGCCCGACGGCAGCTATGTGCGCCGTGACTACGACTTCAAGCTGATCGAGGAGGTGCCCGGCTACGGCGGCACCGTCTACCTCCGTACGACGGACGAGGCCGTCAACGTCCTCGTCGGCGCCCTCGACACCGACGTCACCAGCGCGCAGATCGCCGCCGAGGTCAAGCTGGAGGTACTGATCAGCCGCGGCCGGCTCGCCGACGCGCAGCTCGCGGCCGAGCAGGCCCGCTACCGGACCGTGCAGTACTCCGAGACCCTGCGCAGGGCCCTTGAGGCGACCCGGCGCAACGTCCGCGCGGTGGACTGGCTCAACACGGTGCCCGACATGATCGCCGAGGCACTCGACCACGTCGCCGACCGCTACCGCCACGAGAACGCGATCCTCACGAACATCCGCAAGGCGCGGGACGAGTCGGAGGACCCGGAGAACAAGCGGCGCGCCGCCGAACTCGTCGACATCGTGAAGGACTGCATCCGCCGGCACACGCAGCTCCAGTCCCGCCTGCTGGAGGCCGGGCCCCTGTTCCGCGCCGAGCAGGACCGGCAGGCCTTCGCCACACCGATGACGGCATCGGGGATAGACCTGTACGGGCACCTCGTCGCCCCGGTCCTCCCGCTGCCCCTGGAGCAGGCGATCCGGGTCACCGATGCGTTCTTCGCGCGGGGGACGGGGCTGCGTACGCCGGTGTCCGTACGGGTGGGCGACCTCGTGGACATACTGCTGACGCCGCCGATGGAGCGGGAGCATCTCGGGGCGGAGATGCCCGAGCCGGACCTCATCGCCACACCGGACGACAGCCGGTTCAGCGAGGAGCAGTTGGCGGCGGCGATGGAGCTGCTGGACCTGCCCGCGGATGCGCCGCGGCGGCTGTCGGGGCTGCTGGCACAAGCGCGGCGGTCCGACCCCGATCTGCCGTATCTGGTGGCGCTGTTGGCTGTGCACGCCGCGAGTCCGCCCGTGGGGACGGCCTATCGGCAGGGTGAGGAGAAGCTGTTGTTCGCCGTGGACGACGGGACGGAGCTGGAGGATCCCGAGTTCGGTGGGGCGGATCTGATCGTGGGGACGGCGTTGTTGGACGCGGTGGGGATGGCGGCGGATCGGACGGAGGCGGCGTGAGGCCTTTGCCGGAGGGCGACTGCGGGTCGGCCGTGGTTGATCGCGCCCACGCGGCGGACCCGCACCTGTCACTGGCCCGCGCCCCCGGCGGCGCTGCCCTCACCCCCGTTTTCAAGAGCAAGGAGTTGCAGTCGTGAGCGAGCACGTCGAGTGGAGTGACGCGGAGGCCACGGCACCGTCGGCGTCCGCCGCCGTCACGCCCGCCGACGCCGCTGACGCGGCGCGGCTCGTCGCCTTCGGGCTGCAGCCCAAGTTGCAGCCCGCGCGTGACCAGGAGTACACGGAGTTGCTGCGGCGGTACCGCGAGGACCCGCCGTTCGCACGGCTCGCGGACGCCGTGGCGGCGGGGCTCGGGCTCGTCGTGCTGGAGGTGTCCCCGCGCGCGGGGATGGCCGTGACCGCCGCCGAGGACTCGGTGTTCGCCGTTCGCATGGGTGACTACGCTCGGCGTACGTCCGCCGACTCCGCAGACCGGTTCCTGCACGGGCTGGCCCACCTCGCGGTCGCCGCCATGGCCTTCCCGCGTCCGGAGGACCTCGCCGACGACAGGTACATCGGGCGGGTCAGCGTCAACGGGGTCGACGCCTTCGTGCGGCAGGCGTGCCGTCGGCTGGAGGAGCGCGCCGATCTTCAGGGCGAGAACACCGACCCGGCCACCGAGGCGCCCGGCCTGGAGGCCGCCTGGCGGATCTGGGCCAGACGCAGCTCCACCGGTGCCACCAAGGACGCGCGCAGGCTGGCGGGTTCCACCACGGGCATCGTCGGCAAGGCCGCCGCGTTCCTCACCGACTCCGGCTTCCTCCAGCGCACCGGCGACGACAACGGCGGTACGTACCGGACGACGGCGCGGTACCAGCTCCAGGTGCGGGACATGGCGGGAAGCGCCGCGATGGCCGAGCTGCTGGAGCTGGGCGTGGTCCCGGTGACCGACGGCACGCCGACGCTGCTGCCCGCAGAGGAGACCGACGACCTGGACCTGGTGGCCGACGCCGGCCTGCCGTTCCACTCCTGAAGCCACCGAAGCATTCGAGCTTCCGGAGCTCCCAGAGCTTCCGAGGCTTCTGAACCCCCCTGATCTGCCGAAGACTTACGAGAGTCCGCCATGTACGAGCTGTCCCGGGTCCGCCTCTACTCCATCGGGCCCGCCGGTGCGCGCTACGCCGACACCGTGCTTGACCTGCGGGGTGTGGGCGACATCGTGCCCGACCCCGCCCCCATGCAGGCGGAGTTCTTCGAGGAGGAGCCCGTCGGCCCGCCGCGACGGCCCGCGCCCGCCGGGGTCCTCTTCCTGGAGAACGGCGGCGGCAAGTCCGTGCTGCTCAAGTTGATCTTCTCCGTGATGCTGCCGGGGCACCGCAACACCCTCGGTGGCGCCAGTTCCGGTGTGCTGCGCAAGTTCCTGCTCGCCGACGACTGCGGGCATGTGGCGCTGGAGTGGCAGCACGTGCTGACCGGTGAGTGCGTGGTCGTCGGCAAGGCGAGCGAGTGGCGCGGGCGCCAGGTCTCCAACGACCCCCGGAAGTTCGCCGAGGCCTGGTACTCGTTCCGGCCCGGACCCGGACTGACCCTGGACAACCTGCCGGTCGCCGAGTCCACCGCCGTACGGCCGTCCGTCGAGGGCCAGTCGGGCGCGCAGGGCCGTCGGCGCACCATGAAGGGGTTCCGGGACGCCCTCACCGAGGCGGGCAAGGCGTACCCGTACCTGGAGGTGCACTGGGAGGAGATCCACGACCGGTGGATCGAGCACCTGGGCGATCTCGGCCTCGACCCCGAACTCTTCCGCTACCAGCGCGAGATGAACGCCGACGAGGGCGAGGCCGCCGGCCTCTTCGCGGTCAAGAAGGACTCCGACTTCACCGACCTGCTCCTGCGGGCCGTGACGGACACACGCGACACGGACGGCCTCGCCGACCTCGTCAGCGGCTTCGGCAACAAGCTCGGCAGGCGCGCCGAGCTGATCGCCGAACGGGACTTCACCGCCGGCTCCGCCGACCTGCTCGGGCGGATCGTCGAGGCCGCCGAGGCCCGCTCACGCGCGCGTGACATCCACACCGGGGCGGAGCGCCGAACCCGCACACTGGCCAGGCGGCTGTCCGCGCGTGCCGTGCGGGAACGCGCGCGGGCCAGCGACCTCGCCCAGCGGGTCACGGCCGCCGCCTACGCCGTCACGCACACCGAGGGCGCCCGCGAGCGCAGCGCGCTGATCGCCGCCGAACTCGCCTACCGGCACGCCTCCCTGGCGCTCGCCGCCGCCGAGAAGTCCGCCGCCGCGCAGAAGCGCGAACTCGCCGACGCGCGCACCCTGCACTCCGCATGGCAGGCCGCCGAGGCCGTCCTGCGCCACCGCGCCTCCACCGACCGTGTCACGCGCGTGGCCGCCGCGATCCAGGAGGCCGAGCGGGACGCGGCCCCGGCACTCGCCGCCCGCGCCAAGGCCGCCGTCGACCTCGTACGGGCCCTGCACGGGGCCGCCGAGAGGGCCGAGACCCACGCCAACGAGGAGGATGAGCGGTCCGCCGCCCTCCAGGAGGTCAGCGAGTCGGCCTACCGCGACTCCACGTCCGCCGCGACCGACGCCCAGCGTGCCCGCAGCGAGGTCGGCCATCTGCGCCAGCGCCTGACCGAGGTCGAGCAGGAGACCGCCGAGGCGGTGCGCGCGGGTTGGCTCGACGACAGCGCGCCCGACGCCGACCCCGCGCGCGCGGCCCTCGCGGCCAGCGACGCCGAGAAGGCCGCCGTCGCCGTCTGGGACACCGCGCGGGACGCCTCCCGCCGGGCCACCGAGCACGCGCGCGAGGCGGCCTCGGCCGAGTCCCGCGCGGAGCTCACGGCGGCCCGTGCGGCCGACGCGGCCACGGCGGCGGAACGCTCGCACGAGGCCGAGCGGCGCATCGCCGAGGGGCTGGCGGCGGAGGAACGGCTGGCGGAGCTGCTGAGCCTGCCCGGCGGCTCCGGCGAGGGCCGGGGCGCAGTGCCGGCTCCCCGGAGGGAGTCGGAGGCCGACGGCGCCTCCGAGCGGATCTCCGCGACCGAGCCCGACGACGCGACCCCCACCCCGCGCTCCGGTGCCCTCACCGACGCCACGCGGCCCACGCCCTCCACCCTCCGCCACGGCGACCTAGCCGAAGGTCTCCTCACCCCCGAGGACCTGGACCGCTTCGCCGACGAACTGCGCGAACTCCTCGACGACGCCGTCTCCTCCGCCGAGCGCCAACTGTTCGAGATGCGCACCGCCGCCGCCGACGACGCCCGGATCCTCGGCGCCCTCGGTGACGGCGGGCTGCTGCCGCCCGGCCCGGACGTGCTGGCCACCGTCGAGTTCCTCGGCGAGCACGGCATTCCCGCGCTGCCCGGCTGGCGCTACCTCGCCCAGGCCGTCGACCCCACCGACCACGCGCGCGTGCTGGCCGCCCGCCCGGAGCTGGTCGACGGCGTGATCATCACCGACCCGGACTCGCACGCGCGGGCCCGCGAGGCGCTCGCCGACGCCGCGCTGCTGCCGCGCTCCGCCGTGGCGGTCGGCACGGCCGCCGCCCTGCTCGCACCGACCCCGGCACCCGGCTCGGACGCGGGCGACGTGTTCCTCGTACCGCCGAACCCGGCCATGCATGACGAGCACGCCGCCGACGAGGAGCGGCAGGCGCTGCGCGCGCGGGCGACGGAGCGGGACGAGGAGATCCGCACGCTTGCCGGCCGGCTCGGCAAGGACCGTGAGCTGGCGGCGCGGCTCGCCTCGTGGCGCACGGGCTGCCCCGCGGGGCGGTTGCTGGAGCTGGCCGAGGGCGCCCGGGAGGCGCGCGCGTTCGCCGAGGAGTGCGAGGCCGAGCTCGCCGAGGCGCGGACCGTGCGGGCGGAGGCCGACGAGTCCGCCGCCGAGGCCGCGCAGGTGCGCGACGAGCGCCAGGAGGCCGCGCAGAAGGCCCGGCGCGCCGCCGACGCTCTCGCCGGGCTCGCCTTCCGGCTGCGCGAGCGTGCGGGCTGGCAGGTCAAGCTGCGCGAACTCGCCGACGAGGCCACCGAGTCGGAGGCCCGGGCCCAGTCCTGCCTGGAGCGCGCCCGCGCCGCCGACGAGGACCGGCGTGCCGCACAGCGTGCCGCCGACGACGCCCGCCGTACCGCGCGTGCGCTGCGCGCCGAGCGCTCCGAGATCGCGGGCGCCCCCGACGACGTACCGGAGGACGACGCGGACGGGCCGAAGGCGTCGCTGCCCGCCCTCCGCGAGGCATACCGGGCCGCCTCGCAGGTCTACGAGAAGGTCGGCGTCGGTGCCGACCTGCGTGCCGAGCAGGCCCGCGCGGAGAGCGACGAGAGCGCGGCCCGGGCCGAACTGGACCGGCTGAGCAACAAGGTCCGTACGCGCGCGGAGCAGCTGCTGCAGTCGCCCGACGGCTCCGACGGACCGTCCCGGCAGGCGGCCGTCGCGCGCGCGGAGGAGCTGGTGCAGCTCCTGGAGACCCGCATGTCCAGCGCGAGCGAGCAGCTCGGTCGGCTGCGCGGCGAGGCCGAGCGGCACGCACCCGAGGACGGCGAGGCGCACACCGAGCTGCCGGAGGACCAGCAACCGCGCGACGCCGAACACGCCCAGGCACTCCTGCGCACCGCGACAACCGAACTCGCTTCCCGCACCGAGGCGCTGGCCCAGGCCCGAGAGGCGCACGCCGAGCTGCTCGACGCCCACCGCGCCGCCGAGGACGCCGTCGGCGGCTTCGAGGAGACCGCCGCGATGCTGCGCGACCTGCTGCGCGAGCACGCCCCGGAGGAGGAGCAGGAGGAGCCCGAGCCGTACCCCGGCAGCCTGGAGGAGGCCCGGCAGTCGGCCGCCGAGGCCCGGCGTTCGCTGCGCGGCTGCGCCGCCGACCTGTCCGCCGCCGAGTCGACCGTGCGCGAGGCGAGCGACATCCTCGTCCGGCACGCCAACTCCACGCGCTACGAGCAGGTCCGCACCCCCGCGCGGCAGCAGATCCGCGAGCTGCCCGCCTCCGCGCTGCCCGAGCACGCCCAGAAGTGGGCGGACGCCTTCGCACCCCGCCTGCGTGTCCTGACCGACGAGTTGGCGCAGCTGGAGCGGAACAGGGACTCGATCGTGGACCGGCTCAGAGGGCTCGTCGAGTCCGCCCTCGCCACGCTCAGGGCCGCCCAGCGGCTCTCCCGGCTGCCGGAGGGCCTCGGCGAGTGGTCCGGGCAGGAGTTCCTGCGCATCCGCTTCGAGGAGCCCGACCAGGCCACGCTGACCGAGCGGCTCGGCGAGGTCATCGACGAGGCGACCCGCGCGGCCGTGAAGAAGAACTCCGACCTGCGGCGCGACGGCATGTCCCTGCTGCTGCGGGGAGTCGCCGCGGCCCTGCAACCCAAGGGGGTCGCCGTCGAGATCCTCAAGCCGGACGCCGTGCTGCGCGCCGAGCGCGTGCCCGTCGGGCAGATGGGTGACGTGTTCTCCGGTGGACAGCTGCTCACGGCCGCGATCGCGCTGTACTGCACGATGGCCGCCCTGAGGTCGAACGACCGGGGCCGCGACAAGCACCGGCACGCCGGAACCCTGTTCCTCGACAACCCGATCGGGCGCGCCAACGCCACGTACCTGCTGGAGCTCCAGCGAGCCGTCTCGGACGCCCTCGGCGTTCAGCTCCTGTACACCACCGGCCTGTTCGACACGACGGCGCTGGCGGAGTTCCCGCTGGTCATCCGACTGCGCAACGACGCCGACCTCAGGGCGGGCCTGAAGTACATCAGCGTGGAGGAACACCTCCGCCCGGGACTGCCCCAGCAGCCCCGGGCGGGGGAGGCGGTGCACAGCGAGATCACGGCGACGAGGATGTACAAACGCCCCGCACCGACCTCCGGTTGATCACCCGTCCGTTCTCAAGAGATCCGCGCACTTCTCGCCGGTCATCATCGTGGTGATGCACGGATTGACGGTGACGAGATCCGGCATGGCCGACCCGTCGGCGACCCTGAGCCCCTCGACCCCCTTGACCCGCAGCCGCGCGTCGAGCGGGGTTGAGGGGTCGTCGTCCGCGCCCATCTTCACGGTGCAGGACGGGTGGTAGACGGTGTTGTGGGTCTTGTGGATGTAGTCGAGCAGTTCCTCGTCGGTCCGCACGTCCGGCCCCGGGGCCAGTTCCGCGCCCGTCCAGCCGCTCAGCGCGGGCTGCTCGGCGATGTGCCGGGCAAGACGAAGCCCGTACGTCATCACCCGCACGTCGTGCTCGTGGGTGAAGTACCGCGGGTCGACCCTGGGCTTGTCCCGGTAGTCACGCGTCCGTAGCCGTACCGTCCCCCGCGACTTCGCTCGCGTCACGTTGGGAGTGAGGCAGAAGGCGTTCTCCGAGGTCGGGTAACCGTGCCGTGCGGTGTTCATGTCGAACGGCACCGACCCGTAGTGGAACATCAGGTCCGGCCGGTCCAGACCCGGCTCCGTGTCGTAGAAGATGCCGGCTTCCACCACTGGCTGGACGTGGTGGGCATGGGCTGTCGGGCCTCCCACATGATCACGCCCTCGGGGTGGTCCTGGAGGTTCTCGCCGACGCCCGCCGAGTCCACGACCACCTCGACGCCGACCTCGCGCAGATGCGCGGCCGGGCCGATGCCCGAGAGCATCAGCAGCTTGGGGGAGTCGATCGCCCCGCACGACACGATCACCTCGCGCCGGGCCCGTACCGTCCGCGTGTGGATCAGGTCAGGGTCCAGGTACGCGGCGCCGACACACCGCCGCCCGTCCAGCACGAGCCGCTTGGCGCGGACGCCCGTGCGGACCTCCAGGTTGGGCCGCTTGCCCATGACCGGGTGCAGGCAGGCCACGGACGAGGACTGGCGGATGTTGTTCTCGTCGGAGTTGATCTGGAACCAGTTGGCCCCGCGGACCACCGTCCGGCCGGTGTTGAAGCCGACCGTGGGTATCCCGGCCTGCGCGCACGCCTCCAGCAGGGCGGTGCCGCACGGGTCCTCGCTCTTCAGCGTGCGCAGCCGCATCGGGCCCGTGCGGCCGTGGTGGTCGCCGGGGGCGTGGTTGTTCTCCAGCCGCCGGTACAGCGGGAAGAGATCGGCCGCGCTCCAGCCCGTACAGCCCCGGGCGGCCCAGTCGTCCAGGTCCTCGGCCGGTGCCCAGAAGGCGATACAGGAATTGTGGGACGAACAGCCGCCGAGCACCTTCGCGCGCGTGCCGCATGAAACTGTTGCCGTCGGCCTGCGGCTCGACCGGGTAGTCCCAGTCGTAGCCGGACTCCAGCAGCCCCATCCAGCGCTCCAGGCGCAGGATGTCGTCGTCGCCGACATCGCTCGGACCCGCCTCCAGGATGCACCCGGTGACCGACGGATCCTCGGAGAGCCGGGCCGCGACCACGTTGCCCGCAGTGCCACCGCCGACCACGACGTAGTCGAACTCGTCGAAGCTCATGAGCGGGTGCCCCCCTTCAATCGGCCGCCGGGGCAGCGAGGGGAGCGGTCGGCGCCGCCGCGGTCTCCAGGCGGTGCTCGGCGAGGACGCCGGTCCGGTGCCGCTGGACGAACCAGTAGTAGGCGAAGCCGCCGCCCGCGATGACGGCGACGAACAGGACGGCGCCCCACTTCAGGTACCAGTGGAACGGGGCGGTCGCGTTGTAGACCGAGGCGCGCGGCCAGATCAGGTTGAGGGTCATCGCCCCGCCCCACAGCACGGCGAGGATGTTGACCGGCAGCCCCCAGCGGCCGAGCGAGAACTTCCCGTCGCCCGCCGGCTGCCACTTCCCGCGCAGCCGGGCCACCAGCATCGGCGCGGTCACCCCGAGGTAGGCGAGGTAGATCATGATGATGCCGATGCTGGTGACGACCGTGAAGATCTGCGGCTGGCGGATGTTGACCACGAGGATCGCCAGCGCCAGGACGCCGATGATCACGGTCGGGAGCACCGGCGTCCTGAAGCGCGGGCTGCACTTGGCCAGCAGCGAGGACGCGGGCAGGTTGTTGTCCCGGGCCATCGCGAACGCCAGGCGGACGGCCGCCGTGTGGACGGCCAGGGCGCACACGGTGACCGCGATCAGCACGCACCACAGCATCGCCTTGCCGGCCGTCGGACCGAGCACGTCGAGGACGACGTACTGCAGTCCGTCGGTCGACAACTTCTCGCCCTTCAGGCTGGAGACGCTCATCAGCGCCAGCAGCAGGACCAGGCCGCCCAGGACGAAGGAGGCCACGATCGCGCGGATGATCGCCCGGGGGGCGTTGCGGGAGGGGTCGATCGACTCCTCGCCGAGCGAGGCGGCGGTGTCGAAGCCGTACATCACGTACGCGGAGGCCAGGGAGGCCACGAGGAACGCGCCGAGGTAGCCGGCCCCGTAACCGGCCCCAGTGCCCTGGGTGTCCATGACCACCTGCGGACCGCGCGTGATGTGTACGGCGAACAGGACGATCAACACGACCGTGGCGATCAACTCGATGAAGACGCCCGCCGTGTTGATCGTGGCCATCAACTTGACGCCGAAGGCATTGACGAGAGTCGTGAAGAAGATCAACACCGCGGCCAGAATCACCGCGTTGGTCGCCACGTCGTAGGTACCCGTGCCGTCGCCCACGAACTGGAAGAACGACGAGATCTGGGGCAGCGTCAACTGGTAGGCGAGCGCCACGGCCGAGATCGACACGATGGAGGCGACCAGCATCATCCAGCCGGCCAGCCAGCCCAGGTGCGGATTGCCTATCTTCTTCGACCAGTTGTAGACCGACCCCGCGACCGGGTAGCGGGCGGCCAGCTCCGCGAAACAGAGCGCGACCATGAACTGGCCGACGAAGACCATCGGCCACGACCACCAGTAGGCGGGGCCCCCGCTGCCGTAGCCGAAGTAGAAGAGCTGGAAGGTACCGGTCAGGATGGATATGTAGCTGATGCCGGCGGCGAAGGTGTGGAAGTTGCCGAGCGTGCGCTTGAGTTCGGGCTTGTAGCCGAACTCGGCGAGTTCGGCGTCGTCCTGTCCTTGGTCTCTGTGTTGTCCGGGCTGTCCTGATGGTTGCGCTGTTGTCGTCATGAGCGAACTCCTCGCTTACGAGAACCAACCCTGGGGCGAGGGCGCGGTGTTGCGCCATATGTGCTTCGGCTCGCGGTACTCGGCGAGCCCCGAGGGACCGAGTTCGCGGCCGAAGCCGGACTGCTTGAAACCGCCCCACTCGGCCTGCGGAACATAGGGGTGGTAGTCGTTGATCCAGACCGTGCCGAGCCGCAGCCGGGCCGCGACACGCGCGGCCTTCGCCTCGTCGTTCGTCCATACGGCGCCGGCGAGGCCGTAGATCGTGTCGTTGGCGAGCCGGACCGCCTCGTCCTCGTCCGTGAAGCGCTCGACGGTCAGCACCGGCCCGAAGGACTCCTCCTGGACCACCGACATCCCCGCGCCGCACTCGTCCAGCACCGTCGGAAGGTAGAAGAAACCGTCGTCGAAGCCCGGCCCGGAGGGGCGCGCGCCACCGCAGCGCAGCACCGCGCCCTCGGCCAGGCCCTGGGCGACGTACGTCTCCACTTTCGCCCGGTGCGCCGCCGAGATCAGCGGCCCGGTCTGCGCCCGCTCGTCGAACGGGCCGCCCAGGCGGATCAGTTGGGCCCTGCGGACCACCTCGTCGACGAACCGGTCGTGCAGGCAGTCCTCGACCAGGAGTCGCGCCCCCGCCGAGCAGACCTGCCCGGAGTGCAGGAAGACGGCCGTCAACGCCATGTCGACGGCCGTGTCGAAGTCGGCGTCGGCGAACACGATGTTGGGGTTCTTGCCGCCGAGTTCGAGGGCCACCTTCTTCACGGTCCCGGCCGCGGCGGCCATCAGCCGGCGGCCCGTCTGCAGGCCACCCGTGAAGGAGACGAGGTCCACGTCCGGGTGGTCGCCCAGCGGCGCCCCCGCCTCCGGGCCGGCACCGAGGACCAGGTTGCCCGCGCCCGGCGGCAGCCCGGCCTCCTCCAGCAGACGCATGAGGTGGATGGCGGTGTGTGGGGTCAGCTCGCTCGGCTTCAGGACGAAGGTGTTGCCGGCCGCGAGCGCCGGGGCGACCTTCCACGCCGTCTGCAGGAGCGGGTAGTTCCACGGGGTGATCAGCGCGCAGACACCGACGGGTTCGTACACCACCCGGCTGTCGACGCCGGCCGTGCCCGTGCCGATGACCCGGCCGCTCTCGCTCGCCACCAGCCGCCCGAAGTAGCGGAAGCAGTTCACGATGTCGTCGATGTCGTACTCGCGCTTCCAGTTCGCCTTCACGTCGTAACAGATGCGCTTGCCCGGCGCGAGGTTCTCCGTGTCGTAGTGCTCGATCGCGGCCGGGTCGCCGAGCCGTTCCACGGCCGCGAACGTGACCGTGTCCTCGAAGGAGGGCGGTTCCTCGGCCAGGCACACCCAGGCGTAGCCGAGCCACTCGCGCAACGCCCCATTGATCAACTCGCACGCGACGCGGTCGACGTCGGGCATCTTGATCAAGTTGGGCGCGGCGATCAACTTGCCGTCAAGGTCGTACGTCCATGCGTGATACGGGCACTGGAGGTTGTGCCTGATCTCGCCGGACTCCTCCGTGCACAGCCGGACCCGCGGTGGCGGCAGACGTTGAGGAAGGCACGCAGGTCGCCTCCGCGGGTGCGGGTGATGATGACGTTCTCGCGGCCCACCTGGACCGTGCGGAAGATGCCGGGCCTGTCGAGGTCGGCACTGCGGACGGCGCAGAACCACATCGAATCGAAAACGTGCTCCTGTTCCTGCCGGAAGATCTGCGGGTCGGTGTAGTAGTTGCCCGGCAGCGTCGCTACGAGGCTGGGGGAGATCGGTGTCGTCGACGTGCGTGCTCCTCAGGCGGGCGCGGCGGCGAGTCGGGCGGAGTCGAACAGACCGATGGGGTGCGCGGGGTGGCGGGCGATGACGAAGTGCTCGTCGGGCATTTTGGAGTACATGCAGTTCGCGGCCTCGACGTCGTAGGTGGGGGTCACCAGGGCCTCCGGTGGGCGTCTCAACGGCGGATGCGGCTCATGTTCGGGTCGAACAGCGGCTCCTCGGCGACCGTCGCGGGGACCTTCTCGTCGAAGTACTCGACGTGCACGGCCGTCCCGGTCGGGAGCGTCGGCAGCCAGGCGTACGCGACGCAGCGGCCCAGTGTGTAGCCGTACGACGCGCTGGTCACGTAACCGACCGGGGCGCCGTCGACATGGACGGGCTCCTTGCCGAGGACGACCGCGGCGGGGTCGTCGAGGAGGAGCGGGGTGAGACGGCGGGCCGGCGTGCCGCGGTTCTCCAGCGCCTCCCAACCGACGAAGCCGTCCTTGTCCATCCGGACCGCGAAGCCGACGCCTGCCTCGAACGGGTCGTGCTCGTCGGTCATGTCGATGCCCCAGGCGCGGTAACCCTTTTCCAGCCGCAGCGAGTTGAAGGCCGAGCGCCCGGCCGCGATCACACCGAGGTCCTGGCCCGCTTCCCAGAGCGTGTCCCGGGGCCGGAGGCCCAGATCAGAGCCGCCCCACTCCCCCTCCTTCCCCACCTGGGCCCCGAACTGGCCGCCGTATGCGCGGCCCTGCACCGCCGCGGCGGCGTGGAACTGATCACCGGCACCGGCGTGGCGCCCTGCGCGGCACGGCGGCCGTCAGCGGCGTGGAACTCTTCGACGGCCGCATCCTCCCCGCCGACATCGTGATCGTCGGCATCGGCGCCACCCCCAATACCGCCTGGCTGGCGGGCTCGACCCTCGCCCTGCGCGACGGCGTCCTGTGCGACGACGGCTGTGTGACCGCGCTGCCCCAGGTGGTCGCCGTCGGAGATGTCGCCCGCGTCGGCGGGACCCGCGCCGAGCACTGGACCTCCGCGACGGAGCAGCCTCGGGTCGCTGGGGCGAACCTCCTCGCCGGGGGCAGTAGCCAGAGCGTGCGCTCCGTGCCCTACTTCTGGTCCGACCAGTACGGGGCACGCATCCAGTTCGCCGGCCGCCGCCGGGAAGGCGACACCGTCCGCATCACCGAGGGGGGACTCACCGACGGCGCACCGGCCGAGGGCGGCCTCCTCGCCCTGTACGAGAGGGAGGGGCGTACCACCGCGGTACTCGCCGTGGACCGCCCGCGCCCCTTCATGCGGGTGCGACGCGAACTGTCGCTCGAGAGCCGGGTGGAGTCCGCCGCCTTGTGACCGTCAGGTGAGCCGGGCCGTGCCGCTCAGCAGCGGCACGGCACTTGACCGGCCCTCAAGGGTGCGACAGCTGTCCCGCCCCACCGGACCGGCGTATTCGCTCCTGCGCCCGCTCGGCGGCACGCGCCTGCCGTCGCGCGCGGCGCCGCTCGCGGCGCAGGGCCCGCGCGGTGCTGCTGGGCGCCGACACCACGCCGTTGCGCTGGTTCCAGACCTGGCGCGTCACCCACACGTCCAAGGCGCCCCACGTGGCGACCACCGTGCTCACCACGCTGCTGATCACCATCGGGAACGCCAGCCAGGAGCCGGCCATCGTGCACAGGAAGGCCACCATCGCCTGAAGCAGCGTCACGGCGATGATCAGCACCGCGCGCACGGCCGACGTACGCACCGGGTCCGGCAACCGGCGTCGTCGCGCCGGCTCCTCGATCCACAACGGCCGGTAGGACGGCCTGTCCTGACTCGCCTTCTGCTGTCGGCGATCGTCTGTCGGAATGTCGCGATCCGGTGCCTCGATACTCCGTTCTGCCGTCGCGTGCGCCGCCACGTCGCGCGCGGGCGCCTCGTGTCGCTCCGCCGTGCCCATCAAGGTGTCACTCCCCACCGCCAGCAGACCGCTCGCCCCGGTCCGAAAGGACCGGCTCCCCAGTGGCTGCCCGGCTTGCGCTGTTTTACGCCGCCCAGGTGCGGGACACGGCTCCTGTGGCCGATTCCGCCCCCAACTCCCGTAGAGAAGGACGAACGAGACGTCCCGAAGATTCCCAAGAAAGGAAAAAATCTGGCCAACTGCTTGGACGGGCCGCTCGGTTCCGGTCATGCGGCCTCCGCCCGATTCGGTACCGCAATCTCCCGTAATGGCGGGACAACTCACCATGTCTCGCCGCCGGTGCGGAAGTTCAGGTTCCGGACCGGTCTTCGAGTTACCTGTGCGTCGGTAGTAGGCTCGCGCCGTTTGTTGACGCACATGTGTACCCCCTGAACGGTGGGGGTTGAGCTGGGGGAGGCCATGCGCTTTCGCGGGAAGTCCATCCGCCGGAAGATCGTGGCGCTGCTTCTCGTGCCGCTGGTGTCCCTGACGGCCGTCTGGGGCTTCGCCACGGTACTCACGGGGCGAGAAGCGGGCCGGCTGTTCAATGTGTCGGACGTGGTGGAGAAGATCGGCTACCCGATCGAGGACACCATTCGCGTCATCCAGCAGGAACGCCGCCAGACCCTGGTCTACCTGGCCGATCCCCGGGCCGCCAACGCCCTCGCCGCGCTCCGTCACACACGGACCGGCACGGACGAGGCCGTCGCCGAGATCCGCGGCAACTCCAAGGACTCGGACGTGCGCGACGCCCTGGACCAGGACGACGGCGAGAGCCTCACCGCCGTCCTGGACGCCTTCCAGGGCCTCGACTCCCTGCGCCGCAGCGTCCAGGAGGGCACCGTCACCCGGGCGCAGGCCCTGGACCTCTACAACCGACTGATCGACCCCTGCTACACCCTGCTGTCCACCCTGGACGTCGCCGACAGCGTGGAGATGGACAAGCAGTACCGGGCACTTGTCAACGTGGCCCGCGCCCGCGAACTGCTCTCCCAGGAAGACGCCCTCCTTGGCTCCGCCCTGGTCGTGGGCAAGGTCACCCGTGACGAGATCCGTCACGTCTCGGACCTCGAGGCCCAGCGGGAAGCCGTCTACGACATCGGCCTCGCGCAGCTGCCCACCGCGGAGCGCGAACGCTACGACCGCTTCTGGAAGAACGCCACCACCGCCCCGCTGCGGACGGCCGAGCAGTCCGCGATCGCCGCCACGCCCGGCACCATGCCCCGCGGCGTCACCGCCAAGACCTGGGACACCACCGCCGGAAACGTCCTCGACGAACTCGCCACCCTCGACGACCAGGCCAACGACCGCTACCAGGACCGCGTCCGCCCCGTCGCTGTCAGCGTCATCGGCCAGGCGATCATCGTGGGCGTCCTCGGTCTGGTCGCCCTGCTGGTCTCCCTCTTCCTGTCCATACGCATCGGCCGCGCCCTCATACGCGACCTGCGGCAACTGCGCCTGGAGGCCCACGAGGCGTCGGGCGTCCGGCTGCCCAGTGTGATGCGGCGTCTCTCCGCCGGGGAACAGGTCGACATCGAGACCGAGGTCCCCCATCTGGAGTACGACAGGAACGAGATCGGCGAGGTCGGGCAAGCCCTCAACACCCTGCAGCGTGCCGCCGTCGAAGCCGCCGTCAAGCAGGCCGAGCTCCGCTCCGGTGTCTCCGAGGTCTTCGTCAACCTCGCCCGCCGCAGCCAGGTCCTCCTGCACAAGCAGCTCACCCTGCTCGACACCATGGAACGCAGGACCGAGGACACCGAGGAACTCGCCGACCTGTTCCGCCTCGACCACCTGACCACCCGCATGCGCCGCCACGCCGAGGGTCTCGTGATCCTCTCCGGCGCCGCCCCCTCCCGGCAGTGGCGCAAGCCCGTCCAGCTCATGGACGTCGTCCGGGCCGCTGTCGCCGAGGTCGAGGACTACGAACGCATCGAGGTCCGCCGTCTGCCGCGTGTCGCCGTCACCGGCCCGGCTGTCGCGGACCTCACCCATCTCGTGGCCGAGCTCCTCGAGAACGCCACCGTGTTCTCCCCGCCGCACACCGCCGTCCAGGTACTGGGCGAGCGGGTGGCCAACGGCTTCACCCTGGAGATCCACGACCGAGGTCTCGGCATGGCGGCCGAGGCGCTCATGGACGCCAACCTCCGGCTCGCCGAGACCCCGGAGTTCGAACTGTCCGACACCGACCGGCTCGGGCTGTTCGTGGTCAGTCGGCTCGCCCAGCGGCAGAACGTCCGGGTCTCGCTGCAGCCGTCTCCCTACGGCGGGACGACCGCCGTCGTCTTCATCCCCGACGCGCTGCTCACCGACGACGTCCCGGACACCAACGGCGTCGGCTTCCGCCTCGACCGACCTCGGGCCCCCAAGGAGGCCGAGCCCGCGGAGAGCCGCAGGGCCGCGCTCTCCCAGGTGCCCGTCCTGCCCCCTGGCCTGCCCGCCTCGCTCCTCGACGGCCCGGTCGAACTGGAGGCCCCGGTCGATCTGGACGCCCTCGCCGGCTTCCCCGACCCTCTCGGCCAGGAGGACGGGGAGCGCGGCGCGCTCTTCCGCCCGCGCCCCGCCGCCGCTCACCCCGACACGGCGCCGACCGGCCGCCCCGACGAACCCGGCCGACACTTCCCCGGCACGGGCGGTGAAGCCGAGGGAGCCGACCCGGACCCGGGCTCCGGTGCTCCCGTACCGCTGCCGAGTCGTCGGGCGCCCAAGCTCGTCAGCTCGCACGGACGCCCGGTCCCCGAGCAGCGGTCCCGACGGGAGGAAGCGGACGAGGAGCCCGCGACGCATGCCGGCCCACGCCGCCCGGAGACGGGGATGCCCGCCCCGCTGCCGACCCGCCGTCGTGGCACGGAGACGCCCCTCCGCCGTGGGCCCGGTGGCCCCGACCGCCCCGCCGAGGCAACCGGGTCGCCCGCGTACCCGGGCCGCGGCTTCGAAGAGCCTTCGGAACCGCCCGCCCTCCCCAAGCGCGCACGGCGCCCTGCGATCGCGGCCGGTGCCTCGGACGAAACGGACCACCGCTCCGACCGCACGTCGCAAGAGACCGGCCAGGGCCCCGCGCCTCACGAGGCCGGCTCCAGCGCCGGGGCGCTGCCCAGGCGCGTACGCCAGGCGAGCCTGGCCCCACAGCTGAAGCAGGGCGCCGGACGGCGCACCGAGGACAGTACGGAACTCGTCGAGCGCGACGCCGACGAGGTGCGCAGCCGAATGGCCTCGCTCCAGCGCGGCTGGCAACGTGGCCGCGCGGAGAACGCCGCGGGCGACGACGCCCACAGCGGCACAGCACCACAAGGAACGACTAAGGGGGACGGTCGATGACCGCACCAAAGGCGACCGGCCACACGACCAACCAGGGCGGGCTGAACTGGCTCCTCGACGACCTCGTCGACCGCGTCGCCAGTATCCGCAAGGCCCTCGTGCTCTCCGGCGACGGCCTGCCGACGGGGGTGTCCAGGGATCTGACCAGGGAGGACAGCGAACACCTGGCTGCCGTGGCCTCCGGATTCCACAGCCTCGCCAAGGGTGTGGGCCGCCACTTCGAGGCCGGCAACGTCCGGCAGACCGTGGTCGAACTCGACGACGCCTTCCTCTTCGTGACGGCCGCCGGCGACGGCAGCTGCCTCGCCGTGCTCGCCGACGCCGACTCCGACGTCGGCCAGGTCGCGTACGAGATGACGCTCCTGGTCAAGCGGGTCGGCGTACATCTGGGGAGTGCCCCGCGCACCGATCTGCCCTCGGGCGGGTAGTGGGATGGCATGAGCGCAGACGGTCAGGGAAGAAGCCACTGGTTCGACGACGAAGCCGGACCGGTCGTCCGCCCGTACGCCATGACGCGCGGCCGCACCACCAGTGCGGGCCAGCACCGCCTCGACCTGATCGCGGTGGTCGTCACGGAACCCCACGCGGACGATCCCGAGGCCGACCCCAGCCTGTCCCCGGAACACGTGGACATCGTCGACCTGTGCCGTGACGCCCCACAGTCGGTCGTCGAACTGGCGGCCGACCTCGACCTGCCGATCGGAGTGGTGCGGGTCCTCGTCGGGGACCTCGTGGACGCGGAACTCGTCCATGTGAACCGGCCCGTACCCCCCGCCGAACTGCCGGACGAGAGTATCCTGCGCGACGTGATCAACGGCCTGCGGGCGCTGTGAGCAGCGCGGAAGCGGGGTGAGGACGTGACGGGCTGGCAGTTCTGGGTCGACCGGGGCGGCACCTTCACCGACATCGTCGCGCGGCGCCCGGACGGCCGGCTCCTGACGCACAAGCTGCTGTCGGACAATCCGGCGCGGTACGCCGACGCGGCGGTTGCGGGCGTATGTGAGCTCCTGGACGGCTCTCCGGAACCCGTCGAGGTGGTGCGCATGGGCACCACCGTCGCCACCAACGCCCTCCTGGAGCGCAAGGGCGAGCGGACGCTGCTGGTCATCACCCGCGGCTTCCGCGACGCCCTGCGCATCGCCTATCAGAACCGGCCCCACATCTTCGCCCGGCGCATCGAACTTCCCGAGCTGCTCCACGAACGGGTCGTGGAGGTCGACGAACGCATCGCCGCCGACGGCACCGTCCTGCGCACGCCCGACCTCGACGGCGTCGTCGGCCTGCTCCAGGACGCGTACGACGCGGGGATCCGCGCCGTCGCCGTCGTCTGTCTGCACAGCCATCTCCACCCCGCCCACGAAGAGGCCGTAGGCGAGCTGGCCGCCCGTATCGGCTTCCCGCAGATCTCGCTCTCCAGCGAGGTCAGCCCGCTGATGAAGCTGATCCCACGCGGCGACACCGCCGTCGTCGACGCCTACCTGTCGCCCGTGCTGCGCCGCTACGTCCAGCATGTCGCCGACGAACTCGAGGGCGTACGGCTGATGTTCATGCAGTCCAACGGCGGACTCGCCGAAGCCGGTCAGTTCCGCGGCAAGGACGCCATCCTGTCCGGACCCGCCGGCGGCATCGTCGGCATGGCCCGCATGTCGCAGCTCGCCGGCTTCGACCGCGTCATCGGCTTCGACATGGGCGGCACCTCCACCGACGTCTCCCACTTCGCGGGGGAGTACGAGCGCGTCTTCACCACGCAGATCGCCGGCGTCCGCCTGCGCGCCCCCATGCTGGACATCCACACGGTTGCCGCCGGCGGCGGCTCCGTCCTCCACTTCGACGGCTCCCGCTACCGCGTGGGACCGGACTCGGCGGGCGCGGACCCGGGCCCCGCCTGCTACCGCGGCGGCGGCCCGCTCACCGTCACCGACGCCAACGTCATGCTCGGGCGGATCCAGCCCACCCACTTCCCCGAGGTCTTCGGCCCCGACGGCGACCAGCCCCTGGACGATGCCCTCGTCCGCGACCGCTTCACCGCCCTCGCGCACGAGATCCGCGACCGGACCGGCGACGACCGCACCCCCGAGCAGGTCGCCGAGGGCTACCTTCAGATCGCGGTGGCCAACATCGCGAACGCCGTGAAGCGCATCTCCGTGCAGAAGGGCCACGACGTCACCCGCTACGCCCTCACCACCTTCGGTGGTGCGGGCGGCCAGCACGCCTGCATGGTCGCCGACTCGCTCGGCATCCACACCGTCCTCGTCCCGCCCATGGCCGGGGTCCTGTCCGCCTTCGGTATCGGTCTCGCCGACACCACGGCCATGCGCGAGCAGTCCGTGGAGGCACCCCTCGAGCCCACCGCGATGCCCGGCGTCCGCAAGACGGCCGACGACCTGGAGACCGCGGCCCGCGCCGAACTTCTCGCCGAGGACGTCCCGGAGGACTCCGTCCACGTCACCCGCCGGGCCCAGCTGCGCTACGACGGCACCGACACCACCCTCACCGTCGAGCTGACCGAGCCCGACACGATGAGACACGCCTTCGAAGACCGTCATCGCGCCACATACTCCTTCACGCTCGACCGACCGATCGTCGTCGAAGCGCTCTCCGTGGAAGCCACCGGCATCACCCAACCCCCCGATCTCTCCGCCCTCGCCCCGTACGAAGGCCACCCCGCCGCCCCCGCAATCGTCCGCCTCCACACGGGCGGCGCCTGGCACGACGTACCCCTCCACCGCCGCGAGGGCCTGCCTCCCGGCGAAACCGTCACCGGCCCCGCGATCATCACCGAGGCCAGTGCGACGACCGTCGTCGACGACGGCTGGACGGCCGCGGCGACCGACGACGGGCATCTGGTCATGGAACGCGCCGCGATTACGCAGAGTTCCGGTCTCGACACGGAAGCGGACCCGGTTCTGCTTGAGGTCTTCAACAACCTCTTCATGTCGATCGCCGAACAGATGGGCGCCCGACTCGAATCCACCGCCCAGTCCGTCAACATCAAGGAGCGCCTCGACTTCTCCTGCGCCCTCTTCGACCCCGACGGAAACCTGGTGGCCAATGCCCCGCACATCCCGGTCCACCTGGGCTCGATGGGCACGAGTGTCAAGGAGGTCATCCGGCGCCGCGGTGCCGGAATGCGGCCGGGGGACACGTACGCGGTCAACGACCCGTACCACGGCGGCACGCACCTGCCCGACGTCACCGTCATCACTCCCGTGTTCGACACCGAGGACCCCGCACCCTCAAAGGACACGGAGAGTGACCGGATCCTCTTCTACGTAGCCTCCCGCGGCCACCACGCAGAGATCGGCGGCATCGCCCCCGGCTCCATGCCCGCGAACAGCCGCACCATCGAGGAGGAGGGAGTCCTCTTCGACAACTGGCTGCTCGCCGAGAACGGCCGCTTCCGCGAGGAGGAGACGCACCGCCTGCTCACCGAGGCGCCCCACCCCTCCCGCAACCCGAAGACCAACCTCGCCGACCTGCGCGCCCAGATCGCCGCCAACCAGAAGGGCGTCGACGAAGTCGGCCGCATGATCCGCGACTTCGGCCTCGATGTCGTCCAGGCCTACATGAAGCACGTCCAGGACAACGCCGAGGAGGCCGTACGCCGCGTCATCGACGCCCTGGACGACGGTGAGTACGCCTACGAGACCGACTCGGGCGCCGTCATCCGCGTACGCGTGCGCGTGGACCGCGAGAACCGTTCGGCCACCGTCGACTTCACCGGCACGTCACCCCAGCTGGACAGCAACTTCAACGCGCCCTTCGCGGTCGTCAACGCGGCCGTCCTGTATGTCTTCCGCACCCTGATCGACGACGACATCCCGCTCAACGACGGCTGTCTGCGCCCCCTGAGGATCATCGTGCCGCCGGGCTCCCTGCTGGCGCCCGATCCGCCTGCCGCCGTGGTCGCGGGCAACGTCGAGACCTCGCAGGCGATCACCGGCGCCCTCTACGCGGCACTCGGCGTCCAGGCCGAGGGATCCGGAACCATGAACAACGTCACCTTCGGCAACGAACGCCACCAGTACTACGAGACCGTCGCCTCCGGCTCCGGCGCGGGCGACGGCTTCCCCGGCGCGGGTGTCGTCCAGACCCACATGACCAACTCGCGGCTGACCGACCCCGAGGTCCTGGAGTGGCGGCTGCCCGTCCAGCTCGACGAGTTCGCGGTCCGGCACGGCAGCGGCGGCGCCGGCCGGTGGAGTGGCGGGGACGGAGCAGTGCGACGCATCCGCTTCCACGAGCCCATGACCGTCTCCACGCTGTCCCAGCACCGCCGGGTCCCCCCGTACGGCATGGCGGGCGGTGAGGCCGGCGCGCTGGGCACCAACCGTGTGGAACGCCCGGACGGCACCGTGGTCGAACTGCGCGGAAGTGACTCGGCGGACGTCGGCCCCGGCGACGTACTCGTCATCGAAACCCCCGGCGGCGGAGGCTACGGCCCACCGCCGCACGACCCCCGTCACGCACGACCCCATCAAGCAGGAGAACAGATCGATGATCTTCGGGCGTTCTGAGCGCGGCAAGCCCCCGGTCGAGCCCGTCACGCTCAAGATCCTCGTGGCCGGCGGATTCGGAGTGGGCAAGACCACCCTCGTCGGCGCGGTCAGCGAGATCAGACCGCTGCGCACCGAGGAGTACCTGACCGAGGCCGGGCGCCCGGTCGACGACACCAGCGGCGTGGAGGGCAAGCACACCACCACCGTCGCCATGGACTTCGGCCGCATCACGCTGCGCGAGGACCTGGTGCTGTACCTCTTCGGAACCCCTGGCCAGGAGCGCTTCTGGTTCATGTGGGACGAACTCTCCGAGGGCGCGCTGGGCGCCGTCGTGCTCGCCGACACCCGCCGCCTGGAGGACTGCTTCGCCGCGGTCGACTATTTCGAGCGGCGCTCCATCCCCTTCGTCATCGGCGTCAACTGCTTCGAGGGAGCCGCCCGTTACCCGGCCGAGGACATCCGGCGGGCCCTCGACCTGGACGGCGACGTACCGCTCCTGCTGTGCGACGCCCGCGACCGGGAGTCTGTCAAGGACGTCCTCATCGGCGTCGTCGAACACGCGATGGCGTACGGGGCCGAACGCCGCCAGAGCATCACGACCTGACGCCCCACACCATCACGGCCTGACACGCGCGCGTACGGCCCGTACCCCCGCCGACCGGGGCACGGGCCGCGGCCCGGAAACGACCCGCACGCGCGTGTGTGTCTAGCTCTGGCCCTCGTCCAGCCAGCCGAAGCTCTTCTCCACGGCCTTCTTCCAGTTGTGATACTCGCGGTCGCGCACCGACGCCTCCATGGACGGCGTCCACGTGACGTCCTCCTGCCAGTGCGCCTTGAGTTCGTCGAGGTCGTTCCACACCCCGGTGGCGAGCCCGGCGGCGTAGGCCGCACCCAGGCAGGTCGTCTCGGAGACCTTCGGCCGGATCACCGGCACGTCGAGCACGTCCGACTGGTGCTGCATGAGCAGGTTGTTCTTCGTCATGCCGCCGTCCACCTTCAGGGTCGTGATGTGCACCCCGGAGTCCTGGAACATGGCGTCGACGACCTCTCGGGTCTGCCAGCTGGTCGCCTCGAGCACCGCGCGCGCGAGATGCCCCTTCGTGACGTACCGCGTGAGCCCGGTGATGACTCCGCGCGCGTCGGAACGCCAGTACGGCGCGAAGAGTCCCGAGAAGGCGGGCACGATGTACGCGCCGCCGTTGTCCTCGACGCTCTCCGCGAGGGGCTCGATGTCGTCGGCGGTACGGATGATGCCCAACTGGTCGCGGAACCACTGCACCAGCGCGCCCGTGATGGCGATCGCTCCCTCCAGGCAGTAGACGGGCGCCTCAGTGCCGATCTTGTACCCCATGGTCGTCAGCAGCCCGCTCTTCGACGGCACCGGCCGGTTGCCGGTGTTGAGCAGCAGGAAGCTGCCGGTGCCATACGTGTTCTTCGCGGTTCCCACGTCGTAGCAGGCCTGCCCGAACACCGCCGCCTGCTGGTCGCCCAGAGCCGAGGCGACGGGGACGCCGACGAGTTGTCCGACGGCGGTCCCGTACACCTCCGAGGAGGACTTGATCTCGGGCAGTACGGCCGCGGGCACGTTCATCGCGTTCAGGATGGACTCGTCCCACTCGAGGCTCTCCAGGTTCATCAGCATGGTCCGGCCGGCGTTGGTCACGTCGGTGACGTGATGCCCGCCGTCGGTGCCGCCGGTGAGGTTCCAGATGAGCCAGGAGTCGATGGTGCCGAAGGCGATCTCGCCGTTCTCCGCGCGGGTCCTGAGGCCGGGCACGTTGTCGAGCAGCCAGGCGGCCTTGGGCCCGGAGAAGTAGCTGGCCAGCGGCAGGCCGGTCTGCTCGCGGAAACGGTCCTGCCCGTCCGAGCCGCCCAGCTCGTTGCACAAAGCGGCGGTGCGCGTGTCCTGCCACACGATCGCGTTGTGCACGGGCTTGCCCGTCGCGCGGTCCCACAGGACCGTCGTCTCGCGCTGATTGGTGATACCGAGTGCGCTGAGCTGGTCGGCGCGCAGCCCGGCCTTGGCTATCGCCCCCGCGACCACCGCCTGCACCTTGGCCCAGATCTCGGTGGCGTCGTGCTCCACCCAGCCGGGCTTGGGGAAGATCTGGCGGTGCTCGCGCTGGTCGACTGCGACGATCGCGCCGTTGTGATCGAAGACGATGCAGCGGCTGGAGGTGGTGCCCTGGTCGATCGCGGCGACGTACTTCTCGGCGTTGTCCGTCATGGCTACCCCTTGGGCTGGGTCAGATTGCTGCGTTGTAGATGAGGCCACCGCGCACACCGCCGATCACTGGACCGACGACCGGGATCCACGCGTAGCCCAGTCGGACGTTCCCTTGTTCGGGATCGGCAGGAAGGCGTGCAGGCTTTCCGGGATCGTGGAGAAGATCGGGATGCCGAGCGTCGGAACCGGTTCGTCCACCGCCGGATCCCCAGCCGAACGCGATCACTGCCCACCCGGCGGCCCGCGCTCTCGAGAATCTGGTTGCTCATGGCGGCTCCTTGGCCCTGGCCCGGGACAAGCGGCCCCGGACCGTTCCGTGCAGGGTGCGTTTCCCATGGCGACTTCAGCCGAGAGCAGGGAGATCACGCGCCCCGCCCGGCGTCCGTGAGAGCGTGCCGCCGCAGCCGAATCGCCCGTGGGCGAACGAGCCTGGACGCAGAGGGCCCGTGCGACGCAGTGCCGGAATACGCCGAATATGTACGGCGATGTCGACTGACACCGGCAGTGTTCACCGGCGCCCAGGGAGCGTCAAGGTCGCCGACACCAACGGTTGAGGAGCAGACGAACGGTCGCTTTTTCTCAGACTCGCACAGACGGCGACGAAGCGCCTGCTGAGCAGGCAGTCATGCGATGCGGAGGGCTCTCCCGGCGATCACCCGAGCTCGTCGGCGGCCGTGCCGGCCGTCGAGCCGGACCCGCCGAGGGCCGGTCGGCTGCCGTTTCCGCGATCGAGCGGTCCGCCGGGGTCCCGGCCGCCGTTCAGCCTCTGTCCGGCTCCGCCACCGCACAACCGTTCGTCACCCCTGCGCCTCGGCGGATCTCGTGCCCCGGTAGCCCCGCCTGCCCCAGCACCCAACTCGCCCCGCGCAACGACTTCGCGGCCTGCTTCAGCGGCGCCAGACACGCCGCCGCCTGCCGGTGGTCCGTGACGCTGCCGGGCGCGCACAGGACCGTGGCCAGGGACAACGTGACGGGACGCCCACCCGCCGACCAAGGGGCGTCCAGTACAGAGGCAGCCAGCGGATCCAGCGCTCCCGGATCCGCCAGCACCAGGAAGTCGTCCCCGCCGATGTGCCCCACGCGCGTGGTCCCGGTCGCCGCCTGCTGCAGCACGTGCCCGACCGCCCGGATCAGCTCGTCGCCGGCTGCGAACCCCGCCCCGTCGTTGACCTGCTTGAAGTGGTCGACGTCCAGCCAACTCAAGGCGAACGTCCGCCCCTCCGCGATCCGCCGGTCCACCTCACCCGTGATCGCGTCCGAACCGGGAAGCCGCGTCAGCGGATTGAGCCCGGCCGCCTCCTCGACCCGCGTCTCGGCCAGCGCCCGTACGAGGTCAGCGAGGCGTACGACGCCCACGCACCGCCCGTGACGGTCGACGACGGCCACGTCGTCCGAGGTACGGTCCCGGTCGCCGACCGCCACCACGTCCAGCACCTCCCAGCCCGTGGCGTCGATCCCCACCATCCGCGGCGGATCACCGAGCTTCGCGGCGGGCCGGTCGGCGTACAGCGCGTGTCCGTAGCGCCCCGACATCGACAGCAGGAAGCGCGACCGGTGCACCGAACGGACCGGCGCCCCGGCCGCGTCCACGAGCAGGACCCCGGACACGTCGGGCGACCCCGTCAGCAGCGCCCGCACCTGCGAGGCGGACGCGGTCGCGGGCAACAGCGCGGCCGGCCGTACGAACTCCCGCACCGACGGCCCGGACCGCGGGAGCGCGGTCACGCCGGTGGAGCGCGGGGGAACGTACACGTCCGCGGCGGGAAGTCGGGCCGGCGGAGCGAACAGCTCGCCCTGGGCCAGCTGCGCCCCGGCCGACAACGCCGTCGCACACTGCAGCTCGGTCTCCACTCCCTCGACGCACAGGAGCGCTCCGAGCCCGTCGCACAGCGTCCGCATCGCCCGCACCGCCGCGGGCCGCGCCAGCAGTGACGCGTCGAGCTTCACCAGGTCGGGCGCGAGGTCGGTGAGCAGCCGCAGGGGTACGTCACCGTCCCCGACGCCGTCCGCGCTGATCCAAAAGCCCTGCCCCCGCAGCGCGGACACCGCCTCCAGCAGGGCCTGCTGCGGCACGTGTGTGTACGGCGGCACGACGTCGACCGTCACCTCCCACGGCAGCCGCCCCGCCTCGCGCACGGCGTCGTGCAGCGGGGTGAGCCCGCCGAGGTCGGCCAGAGTCGCGGCGAACACGTTGACGTGCAGCGGCAGCAGCGTCTCCCGGTGTGTCGCCGCGCGGACCGCGAGAACGGCCAGCCGCGCGTCGAGCTCCGGGTCACGGCGGGCCTCGGCCAGGCAGTCGCCGCCCTCCGGGCGGGCGAGTATCTCCAGCCCCGCGACTCCGCCGGTCGTCAGATTGACCACAGGTTGGAAGGCGAAGCGGAGAGTGTCCGTCCAGGAGCGCACGGGAGCATGATGGCGCCACCAGTGCGCGCCCAGGCCCAGTTCATGAGACGTTCACGCAGGATTCCGGGCCGGTCACACAGCGTATGTGCCGCTCAAGGTCTCACCGCACCGCGACCACCGCCGACCCGTGCCCGAACAGCCCCTGGTTCGCCGTGATGCCCACGCGTGCGCCCGGGACCTGCCGGTCGCCCGCGGTGCCCCTCAACTGCCAGGTCACCTCGCAGACCTGGGCGATCGCCTGCGCCGGCACCGCCTCCCCGAAGGAGGCCAGCCCACCGCTCATGTTCACGGGTATGCGCCCGCCCGGCGCCGTCGCGCCATCCCGCAGGAGCTTCGCGCCCTCGCCCTCGCCGCAGAGCCCCAGATCCTCGTACCACTGCAGTTCCAGGGCGGTGGACAGGTCGTAGACCTCGGCCAGGGACAGGTCCTCCGGCCCCAGGCCCGCGTCCTCGTAGGCCGCCCGAGCGATCGAGGCCCGGAACGTCTCGGCGGCGGGCTCCACCGCCACCGCGGAGTCCGTCGCCAGGTCCGGCAGGTCCAGCACGGTGTTGGGATACCGCGGAGTCACCGTGGACACGGCCCGGATCCGCACCGGTTCCGCGGCCCCGTGCCGACGCGCGAACTCCATGCCGGCCAGCACCAGCGCCGCGCCGCCGTCCGAGGTCGCGCAGATGTCGAGCAGGCGCAGCGGATCGGCGACCACCGCCGAGGCGGCGACCTCCTCGGCGGTGACGCGCTTGCGGTAGCGCGCGTACTTGTTCAGTGCCCCCATGGCGGCGTTCTTCACCTTGACCTGGGCGAAGTCCTCCGGCGTGTCCCCGTGGACCGCCATGCGCCGGCGCGCGTACAGCCCGAAGTACGTCGGGTTGGTCGCTCCCAGCACCCGGAAGCGCAGCCAGTCCGGATCGTCGGGCCGGTCCCCGCCCGCCGGCCGGAAGAACCCCTTGGGTGCGGCGTCCGCCCCCACCACGAGCACCACGTCGGCCAGGCCCGCCAAGATCTGTGCCCGCGCGGTGTTGATCGCCTGCGCGCCGGACGCGCACGCCGCATAGACACTCGCGACGCGAGCTCCCTGCCAGCCCAGCGCCTTCGCGAACGTCGCCCCGGCCACGTACCCGGGGTAGCCGCCGCGTACGGTGTCCGCGCCGACGACCGAGTCGACGTCCCGCCAGTCCAGGCCGGCGTCGGCGAGCGCCGCGCGGGCCGCCGCCACGCCGTACTCGACGAAACCGCGTCCCCATTTGCCCCAGGGATGCATGCCCGCGCCGAGCACCGCGACCTCTCCCGTCATGCCTCCACCCCCGTCGGCCGCCACTGCCAGGTCGTCCAGATCGTCTCCGCGTCCTCGTACAGCACGCCGGGGACGGCCTCCATCTGCATGCCCACCGTCAGATCGGCGACGGTGACTCCGGGAACCGCCTGCCCCAGCACCACGATCCGCTCGGCCTCCAGCTCCACAGCGATCAACGTGTACGGTTCCCACGGAAGTTCCGGATCGGTCACATAGGGTGACGGGGGGCGGTACCGGCTGTCCGTGTACGACCAGACGCGCCCGCGCCGCGAGAGCGGCACCTCCTCCAGACCGCCGCCCCGGCATCCGGGGTTGCGACAGTGCACCTCCTCGCGCGGGAAGAACACCGAGGCGCAGATCGAGCAGCGCGTCCCGAGGAGCCTGAAGTCGTCCTCGTCACCGCTGAACCACCCGGTGACCACGGGTTTGCGTGTCCGCAACAAGGCACCTCCTGGAAACGTAACCTGACGGAACGTCAGAAGTGTGCCACCGGACCGGGAAAATGGGCAGGCAGGAGACATGACACGACGCTCTCGTGCAGTACGCGGTGTGATCACCGTGCTCGCCGCCCTGCTCGCGGTGACCGCCGCCTCCACCACCGCCCGGGCGACGGCCGAACCCAAGGCGCCTCAGGACTTCGTGGCCCTGAGAACCGTCGACCCGACGATCCTCCAGGAGATGCGCTACTTCACCCCCCACAACTTCGTGGGGGAGCGTGTGGACGGCTACCGGCAGCCCCTCTGCATCCTCACCCGACCCGCCGCCGAAGCCCTCCACCGGGCACAGACGCGGCTGTTGCGCCAGGGCTACACCCTCAAGGTGTACGACTGCTACCGGCCGCAGCGCGCCGTGAACCACTTCGTCCGCTGGGCCGAGGACCTCGACGACCAGGCCATGAAGGCCGAGTTCTACCCGAACGTCGACAAGACCCGTCTGTTCGACGACGGCTACATCGCCGAGAAGTCCGGGCACAGCCGCGGCTCGACCATGGACCTCACCATCGTGAAACTCCCCGCCCGGCCCACCAGGCCCTACGTTCCCGGAGAACCTCAGGTGCCCTGCTACGCGCCCAAGGGCCAACGCTTTCCGGACAACTCCGTCGACATGGGCACCGGTTTCGACTGCTTCGACACCCTCGCCCACACTCTCGATCCGCGTATCCAGGGGCAGCAGCGTGCCAACCGGTTGCTACTCAAGACCACCCTGGAGGGCCTCGGCTTCGTGAACCTCGCCGAAGAGTGGTGGCACTACACCTTCAAACCCGAGCCGTATCCGGACACCTACTTCGACTTCCCCGTGTCCTGCAAGTCCCTCACCAAGGCCCACTGAGCTGCGGAAAAGCGCCATCGAGCCGCCTGAGGAAGACGCCCTCTTCGTGATCGGATACAGTCCGCCGCGTGTCCGAAACTCAGCACTCCACCCCCAACTCCGCAGTCGGCTCCCACTGTTCGAGCTGCGGCGCGCCCTACGGAGAGGGCGTCTCCGGCTGGCCCCGCGCCTGCCCGGCCTGCCACACCGTGGCCTACCGCAACCCGCTGCCCGTGGCCGTCGCACTCCAGCCCGTGTACGACACCCAGGGCACTGCCCTCGTCGTCATCACCCGAACCGTCGCTCCCGCGCGCGGGGGCATCGCCCTGCCCGGCGGCTTCGTCGACGACCGCGAGGACTGGCGGCAGGCCGTCGTCCGCGAGCTCAGGGAGGAGACGGGCATCGACGCCGCCGGCCGCGACGTGCGGCTCGTCGACGCGATGAGCTCCCCAGACGGCCACCTCCTGCTGTTCGGGCTCCTTCCGGAACGCCCCGCCGAGGGCCTTCCCACCTCGGCGGCCACCGACGAGACGGAAGGCTGGCATCTGCTGCGCAGGCCGGAGGAGCTCGCCTTCCCCCTGCACACCGTGGCCGTACGGGCGTGGTTCGAGGGCCGGTACTGAGCTCAGCGCTCCGCGAGTCCCCGTAGACGCACCGGGTGGGACGGCTCGTGCACGCCGTCCACACCCTCGCGCTCGACGACCACGCGCGCACCCTCCCAGCGGGAGACGTAACGCTCGATCTCCGGCTCGTCCCAACCGTCGCCCGCGTCCGGTACCACCAGCCCGCCCCCGGCCCGCCCGCGGGCGGGCGCCCACACCTCCAGCTCCAGCCCGCCGTCCGCACCGCGCACCGGAAGGACGGCACCCGCGCGCGCGAGCACCGGAACGCGCGACAGGGGAGCCTCGACGAAAACCTGCCCCGGCCCCTCGTACACCCTCTCCGTGGCCGTGTCGTACCACCGCCCCCGCGGCAGCTGCACCGCACGCCGGTCCGCCCCCGGGTCCAGTACCGGTGCCACCAGCAGGCAGTCACCCAGCAGAAAGGCGTCCTCGCAGTCACGCAGCACCCGGTCCTCGGGCGCGCCCCACCACAACGGGCGCACATAGGGAGCCCCCGTGCGGCGCGCCAGATGCGCCAGCGTCAGGAAGTACGGCAGCAGACGACGCCGTTCGAGCAGCGCCACGCGCGCGTGCTCGAGCACCTCGGAGCCGAACTCCCAGGGCTCCCTGCGCCCCGCCCGGATACTCGAGTGCGTGCGGAAAAGCGGCAGATACGCGGCCAACTGCAACCACCGCAGATACAGCTCCGACGACGGACTCCCGTCGAAACCGCCCACGTCCGGCCCCGAGTACGGCACCCCGCACAGGCCGAGCCCCATCACCAGCGACAGCGACGCCCTCAGCCCGGGCCAGCCCGTGGCCACATCACCCGACCAACTGCCCCCGTAGCGCTGCATGCCCGCCCACCCGGAACGCGAGAAGACGAAGGGCCGCTCCTCGGGCGCCAGCTCGCGCAGCCCCTCGTACCCCGCCCGGGCCATGCACAACGCGTACACGTTGTGCGCCTCACGATGGTCACCGTCCCGCCCCTCCAGGGCGTGCCGGGCCGAACGCGGCAGCGTCGACTCCCCGAAGGCGGCGAACGAGGTCGGTTCGTTCATGTCGTGCCAGAAGCCGGAGAACCCCTGAGCGATCCGCTCCGCGTACAGACCGCCCCACCACTGCCGCACACGCGCGTGCGTGAAGTCCGGGAAGACGGCGTCACCGGGCCACACCACCCCCCGCACCAGCCGCCCCGACGCGTCCCGCACGAACGCGTCCTCGGCCGCCCCGCCGTCGAACACGGCGTTGCCCGGCTCGGCCTTGACCGCCGGGTCGACGATCGACACCAGCCGGATCCCGTCCCGCCGCAGCTCGTCGGCCAGTACCGGCAGCTTGGGGAAGCGCTCGTGATCGACGGTGAAGACCTGATGGGCGTCGTAGTGGTCGATGTCCAGATGCACGGCGTCGAGCGGCAGACCGCGCTCCTGGTAGCCCGCGACGATCCGCCGCACCTCCTGCTCACTGCCGAAGCCCCACCGCGCGTGATGATGACCCAGCGCCCATGACGGCGGCAGCGCCGGCGCCCCGGTGAGCGACGCCCAGGCGAGCAGCACGCGCGCGGGCGTGCCGACTATGACCCAGCAGCGCAACGGACCGCCGTCCATACGCAGCTCGCAGCTCCCCGCCCGATCGTGCCCGGAACCGGCACCCTCCTCGCCCTCCCGCAGCGTCACCGTGCCGTCCCACGAGGTGTCGTGGAACACCAGATGCGTGGCGGCGTCGGCCACGACCAGCTGCACCGGCATGGTGATGTACAGCGGGTCGTCACTCCGACCGAAGGCATGACCCGGATCCGTGTTCCACAGCCGGTACGTTCCACCGCGCAACCGCGGCCCCGACGCCCGGCCCCCGAGACCGAAGAACCTGGCGTCCGCCGCGACCTCGGACCGCTGCATCCAGCGCCCGCTGCCCCCGCCGTGTGGCTCCCACCACCTCGGCGGCAGGTCGCGGCGCAGCATCACACCCCCGGGCGTGCACACCTCGACGGCGCCGTGCCGTGACACCACGACCGTCACCCGTTCGGCGACGACCCGCCAGCCGCCGTCCTTGTCCGGCTCCAGCACCGCCCGAGGATCGGGCTCGGGGCAACGGCCGGCGAGCGCGTACGACGGCTCGGGCTCGGCTCCGTCCCAGCCCCAGAAGACGGCCCCGCTCACGGTGACGGTGATCCGCAGCTCGGAACGACTGAACCGGATGACACCCCCACCAGGACCCGGCACGGCGCCCCGCACGAGCCCGGGCACCCGCGCGCGCTCACCCTTCCGCGGCGGCAGCCCGGCGGCATCGGCACGCCGCCTGCGCCACGCGGCCCGCACGGTCCGCAACCCCTGAGCCGCCCCCGCAGAAGCGACCACCTTCACCGAACGCACCAGGTCACGACCGTTCATGCTGCTCACCCTGCCATCGACCGCCCCGCGCGCGCGTGTCGTTCAACTGCCGTTCACCTATGTCGGGACCACATCTTCACGACACGGACTATGTGGGGCGCGCCCTGGTGTACAAGTCGATCACATGGCATCGTCCGTGTCAGCCGCGTCACGCGCACACCCCAGCCCGTGCGCGAGCGACGCACACGACGCGCACAGTCCGGGAGCCGCCCCATGTCGACCGTGAACCCTCAACCGCTCTGGCAGCCTGATCCGGGACGTATCGCCCGGGCCCAGGTCACCAAGTTCCAGACCTGGGCGGCCGAGCACCACGGCGCCCCCGCAGACGGCGGCTACTCGGCCCTGCACCGCTGGTCGGTCGACGAGCTGGAGACGTTCTGGACAGCCGTCACGGAATGGTTCGACGTACGGTTCTCCACCCCCTACGCGCGCGTGCTGGGCCACCGCTCGATGCCCGGCGCCCAGTGGTTCCCCGGGGCCACCCTCAACTACGCCGAACACGCCCTGCGCGCCGCCGAGACCCGCCCCGACGCGCCGGCCCTCCTGTACGTCGACGAGACCCACGAGCCCCGCCCGGTGACCTGGGCCGAACTGCGCCGCCAGGTCGGCTCCCTGGCAGCCGAACTGCGTGCCCTCGGCGTGCGTCCCGGAGACCGCGTCAGCGGCTACCTTCCGAACATCCCCGAGGCGGTCGTCGCACTCCTCGCCACGGCCGCCGTCGGCGGCGTCTGGACCTCCTGCGCCCCCGACTTCGGCGCCCGCAGCGTCCTGGACCGCTTCCAGCAGGTCGAACCCGTCGTCCTGTTCACCGTCGACGGCTACCGCTACGGCGGCAAGGAACACGACCGACGCGAGACCGTCGCCGAGCTGCGTCGCGAGCTGCCCACCCTGCGGGCCGTCGTGCACATCCCGCTCCTCGGCACCGAGGCGCCCGAGGGCGCCCTGGAATGGTCGGCCCTCACGGCCGCGGACACGGAACCCGTCTTCGAACAGGTCCCCTTCGACCACCCCCTGTGGGTGCTCTACTCCTCCGGCACCACCGGCCTCCCCAAGGCCATCGTCCAATCCCAGGGCGGCATCCTGATCGAGCACCTCAAGCAGCTCGGCCTGCACTGCGACCTGGGTCCCGAGGACCGGTTCTTCTGGTACACCTCGACCGGCTGGATGATGTGGAACTTCCTCGTCTCCGGCCTCCTCACCGGCACGACGATCGTCCTCTACGACGGCAGCCCCGGCTACCCGGACACCGGCGCCCAATGGCGGGTCGCGGAACGCACGGGAGCCACCCTCTACGGCACCTCTGCCGCGTACGTCATGGCCTGCCGCAAGGCCGACGTACACCCGTCGCGCGACTTCGACCTCTCCCGCGTCCAGTGCGTCGCCACCACCGGATCGCCCCTGCCGCCCGACGGATTCCGCTGGCTGCACGACGAGGTCCGCGACGACCTGTGGATCGCCTCCGTCAGCGGTGGCACGGACGTATGCTCCTGCTTCGCGGGGGCCGTACCGACCCTCCCGGTGTACACCGGCGAGCTCCAGGCGCCCGGGCTGGGCACGGACCTGCAGTCCTGGGACCCGAGCGGTAAGCCCCTCGTCGACGAGGTCGGAGAGCTCGTCGTCACCAACCCCATGCCGTCGATGCCGATCCACTTCTGGAACGACCCCGACGGCAGCCGCTACCACGACAGCTACTTCGACACCTACCCCGGCGCGTGGCGCCACGGCGACTGGATCACCATCACCTCCCGCGGCTCCGTCGTCATCCACGGCCGCTCCGACTCCACGCTCAACCGCCAGGGCGTGCGCATGGGATCGGCCGACATCTACGAAGCCGTCGAGCGCCTCCCGGAGATCAAGGAATCCCTCGTCATCGGCATCGAGCAGCCCGACGGCGGCTACTGGATGCCCCTCTTCGTGCACCTGGCCCCCGGCGCCGCCCTCGACGAGACCCTCCTGAACCGCGTCAAGCAGACCATCCGAGAGCAGCTCTCACCACGCCACATCCCGGACGAGATCATCGAGGTGCCCGGAATCCCCCACACTCTCACCGGCAAGCGCATCGAAGTACCGGTGAAGCGCCTCCTCCAGGGCACGCCGTTGGAGAAGGCGGTCAACCCCGGCTCCATCGACAACCTCGACCTCCTGCACTTCTACGAGGACCTCGCCCGCAAGCGCGGCTGACCGAGCGCCCCACTCGGAGCCCGTTGTCAGTGCCGCCGGTTACTGTGAGTGAGCATTGATCACTGGGCACACAGGGGGAAACATGGCGCACACCGACCACCAGACGATGCGACGCGTCCTGCGCCGCGAAATCGCCGGCACCATCGGCCTGCTCACCGACGAGCACGACTTCCGCGCCATGCGGCGCTACCGCACCTTCACCTTCGACGACCACACGACCTACCTGCAGCAGGTCGAAGCCCTCCTCAGGACCCGCGCCGCCCAGGGCAACCACACCACGGTGGCCCTTTTCGACCCACTCGAATACGCCGAGTACTGCAAGAACAAGGGCCTGGACCCCGACCTCCCCGCCAACCGCACCCGCTTCACAGCGGAACTCGCGACCACCGGCCCCAGCGTCCCCTACGAGGGCCAGTCCCTGGCCGACCTCGTCCCCGCCCTCGTCGACGAAGCCATCCGACAGGCGACATGGGAGTACGCCGCCACACTCCTGGCCCGCCTCGGCGCCTGCACCACCTGCGGCGAGGACATCGGACGCGCCGGCCTGGCCCGCGCCTCGGCCCTGCTCGCCCGCATCATCGACACCGCTCCCGCAGGCAGTCGCCACCTGGTCTGCAGCGTCTCGGGGACACCAGAAGCGCTGGTCGCCGTTCTCCATGCCGACGACGCAGCGGACGGCACCGCACAACTCGACGAGGCAGAGGCCCTCGAATTCACCACCGTGCTCGCCCTCGGCCTCGCCACCCGGAGCCCGGGCGGACTCGTCATGCGCACCAGCGCCCCGGGCACACCCGACCGCGTCTACGGCTGGCGGCTGCGCGGGGACCGCCTCGAACCCCTGACCGCAGGCGAGGTCTTCGACGCCTACTGCACCGACATCGAATCCGGAGACCTCATCTCACCGGAGTCCGACGTCGACTACTGCGTGCCGCCCGACCTCGGAGAGGAGAAGCCGCTGCCGGGGCACAGGCACTGAACACGGGAGGGGCGCCCCACCCGCAAGTGGAGCGCCCCTCACAAGAACACCGGACGGCCGGTGCGGCACCTCTACTCGCCGGACAACACCGCCTGAGCCGCGCTCCGGGCATCCTCGGCACTGTCCGCCGCCCGGGCGGCAGCCGCGGCACGCTCGCACTGAGCGAGCGTGTACTTCGCCAGCGTGGCCCGCACATAGGGAATCGACGCCGAACCCATCGAGAGCGAGGTGACACCCAGGCCGGTCAGGACACACGCGAGCAGCGGGTCGGCCGCCGCCTCACCGCACACACCACAGCTCTTGCCCTCGGCCTTCGCGGCCTCCGCGGACAGCGCCACCAGGTCGAGCAGCGCGGGCTGCCACGGATCCTGCAGTCGCGACACCGCACCCACCTGACGGTCGGCGGCGAAGGTGTACTGCGCGAGGTCGTTCGTCCCCAGCGACAGGAACTCGACTTCCTGAAGGATCGAACGCGCCCGCAGCGCGGCCGACGGTATCTCCACCATCGCGCCGAACTTCGCCCGCAGCCCCGCCGCACGGCAGGCGTCGGCGAACGCCTTGGCGTCCGTACGGTCCGCCACCATCGGGGCCATGACCTCGAGGTAGACCGGCAGGCCGTCGGCGGCCTTCGCCAGCGCCGCCAGCTGGGTGCGCAGCACCTCGGGGTGGTCCAGCAGCGTCCGCAGACCGCGTACGCCGAGCGCCGGGTTCGGCTCGTCGGCCGGGGTGAGGAAGTCGAGCGGCTTGTCCGCGCCGGCATCCAGCACACGCACGACGACGCGGCTTTCGGGGAAGGCCTCGAGCACCTTCCGATAGGCCTCGACCTGCTTCTCCTCGGACGGTGCGTTCTCGCTGTCGTCGAGGAAGAGGAATTCGGTTCGGAAGAGCCCGACACCCTCCGCCCCCGCCTCGACAGCGGCCGGGACATCCGACGGCCCGCCGACGTTGGCAAGCAGAGGCACCTTGTGACCGTCGGCCGTGGCGCCCGGCCCGGTCGACGCGGCCAGCGCGGCCTTGCGCTCCGCGGCAGCCGCCTGCAGCTGCGCCTTCTTGTCCTCGCTCGGGTTGACGAAGACCTCACCGGTGCTGCCGTCCACGGCGATCAACGTGCCCTCGGCCAGCTCTCCGGCACCGGGCAGAGCGACCACGGCAGGAACGCCGAGGGCCCGCGCCAGAATCGCGCTGTGGCTGGTGGGCCCGCCCTCCTCGGTGACGAAACCGAGCACCAGCGTCGGGTCCAGCAGGGCCGTGTCGGCCGGCGCGAGGTCCCGCGCGACCAGGACGTACGGCTCGTCGCTGTCCGGGACGCCCGGCATGGGCACCCCGAGCAGACGAGCGACGATACGATTCCGCACGTCATCGAGGTCGGCCACACGACCGGCGAGGTACTCACCGGCACTCGCCAGCAGCTCGCGGTACGCCGCGAACGCGTCGTACACGGCGCGCTCGGCCGTGCTGCCCACCGCGATACGGCGTTCCACGTCCGCCATCAACTCGGGGTCCTGGGCCATCATGGCCTGGGCCTCCAGCACCGCCTGGGCCTCGCCGCCCGCCAGATTGCCGCGCGCCATCAGGTCGGCGGCCACCGCCTCGACGGCCTTGCGGGCGCGCCCCTGTTCACGCTCCGCGTCCTCCGCCGGGATCTGCTTGGCAGGCGGTTCGAGCACCGCCGTTCCCATGTGCCGAACTTCGCCGATCGCCACACCGTGGCTCACGCCGACGCCTCGCAGCGTTGTCTCCATTTCACCCGTCTCCGATAGTGCGGCGGGTCCCGCCGCCGCGGTGGTTGTCGTACTCGCCGTCACACGACGGCACTGACGTCACTTCCAGAGGAAGAGACTGTCACCGGCCTTCACATCGCCGTCGTCGCGGAGATCGGAGAGGGAGTCGGCCGTGGCCTCCAGCGCCACGATCGGGCACACCGGGGACTTGCCGGCGGCCTCGACGGCAGCCGGGTTCCAACGCACCACGGCCTGGCCGCGGGTCACGGTGTCGCCCTTGTTCACAAGCAGCTCGAAGCCTTCGCCGTTGAGCTGCACGGTGTCGATGCCGAGGTGGGTGAGCACGCCGTGCCCGTTCGCGTCGACGACGACGAAGGCGTGCGGATGAAGAGAGACGATGACTCCGTCCACGGGGGAGACGGCCTCGGAGGGCTCGCGCACGGGATCGATCGCCGTGCCCGGGCCGACCATGGCTCCGGAGAAGACCGGATCAGGCACGGCTGCCAGTCCGATGGCGCGTCCTGCAAGTGGGGACGTCACGGTGGTCATGGGAAGCCTCCCAGGGGTGGAGATCCATATGGGCCGTCATGGGCCGTCACTGCGTGTCCCGGACGGCGCACTGATCAGCAGGGTATGTCAGGTGAAGTACCGGTTCCGCATGAGAACAACGGATTAGTGGTCTAGACCACTACCCTAATCGATTTGCACGGGCTCCGCGACTCCGTGTACAGTCGTACTCCTGCCTGAGGCTGAGCGACGTCGCCAAGCGTCCTTGCCTGGCAGCACCCAACTTGTCAGATCCTATCTCGGGGTCACCTTCTGCATGCCTGCAGGACGGTGGTCAGGGGGCCGGAAAAACACTGATAGAGTTTGGAACACCGAAGGGAAGCGCCCAGAGGAAAGCCCGAGAGGGTGAGTACAAAGGAAGCGTCCGTTCCTTGAGAACTCAACAGCGTGCCAAAAGTCAACGCCAGATATGTTGATACCCCG
>NZ_JBIAPU010000037.1:0-124583 GCF_042888465.1 Streptomyces sp. NPDC002888
TCGGCCCGCGCGTGTCCTTCACCAACACCCCCAGATCCATCAGCCGCTCCGCCACCTCACGCCCGCTCCCACACTCCGGCGCGACATCGACCCCCCCCCCCCACCCCCCCCCCCCCCCCCCCCGCCCCCCCCCCCCCCCCGCCCCCCCCCCCCCCCCCCCCCCGTCGTGTGCGACGTGTTCTCATCTCGCCCGCCCGTTGCTACGGTGCCCGACCTGACGACCCATCAGCTGCCGTGGCTGCTCTGCCGGGAGGCCCGCATGCGCGCCCTGATCGCCGCCGCGACCGGCCTCGCCGTCGCGCTCGCCCTGGTGTTCACCCTCACCGCGCTCGGCACACCGGCCGGCCATACGTCCCCCAAGCCGATGCTGACCACGGTGCCCGCACACCCGTGACCCCCCGCCCGGGAAGGAGGCCGAGATGCGCCGCAAGGCCAGTCTGATCCTGCTCGCCCTCGCCGTGCTCTTCGCGGCACTGTCACCGTTGATGCGCTGGTACGCCTTCCCGCGCCTGGCCAAGATCCCGGCCGGCCAGTACCAGGACATGGTCCTGGAGGCGAAGGACGCCACCCTCCTCGACTACGGCACGATGAAGGCGAAGAAGGTCCCCAAGGTCACCATCGTGCAGACCCTCAAGGGCAACGTGGAGGCCGCAGAGAAGATCGAGAAGACGGCAGGAAGGGACGTCGTCGTCTGGGACGGCCTTTCCTACGTCCAGGGCCCCGACGGCAAGATGGTCTCCAAGGTCCCCGAGCGCTACATCTTCGACGCCCACACCCAGGAACCCGTCCACGCCACCGGCGAGATGGTAGACGGCGACCCCGTCAGACGGGAGGGCATCGAGTTCAAGTGGCCGTTCCTGACGGAGAAACGGGACTACGAGTACTTCGACGCCCAGGCGCGTGTGACGGCCCCCATTCATTACAAGGGCACCCAGAACTTCCGCGGCGTGAAGGTCTACTACTTCGAGCAGACCATCCCCTGGACCCGGGTCAGGATGCCCAGGACCATGCCCGTCGAAGGCATCACGCCCGAGACGGTCGCCAAGACCGGCACGACCCGCTGGTACACCACCGTCCGCAAGTTCTGGGTCGAACCCCTCACCGGCGCACCCGTCTACGGCGAGGAGATCCACCAGGAGGAGCTGCGCGGCGGCACCCTGCTCGGCGGCCGCGAGAAGGTGACGGCCTTCGCGGGGCACGTGAAGATGCGCGAGGACTACGTCGAGCACACGGTCGCCCTGGTCAAGTCCAACCGCACCCTGGTCCTGCTGATGACGTCGTACCTGCCGTGGGGCTTCCTCACCCTGGGCGTCCTGCTGCTGGCCCTCTCCCTCTACCTGGAGGCACGCGGACGCCGCCCGGCCGATCCGGCGCCCACCCGCACCGGCGACCCGGAACCGGTCACCGCCTGAGCCGTGCGTTGGTGTGCCGGGTCGGCTCGGCGGTGGCGGGGTCCTCGGGCCACGGGTGCTTCGGATACCGGCCGCGCAGTTCCGCCCGTACGCCCTTGTAGCCGTCCTTCCAGAAGGAGGCGAGGTCGGCCGTGACGGCGGCGGGCCGCCCGGCGGGGGAGAGGAGGTGCACCAGCAGCGGCACACCCGCCACGGCGGGCGACCGCTCCAGCCCGAACATCTCCTGCAACTTCACGGCGAGTACGGGCTGCTCCGGGTTGCCGTAGTCGATCCGGATCCTGGACCCACTCGGTACGGTGATCCGCTCCGGCGCCAGCTCGTCCAGCCGCCCGGCCTCCCCCGAGGCCCACGGAAGCAGCCGGGAGAGGGCATCCCCCGCGTCGATCCGCGCGAGATCACCCCGCCGCCGGGCCCGGCCGAGCTCCGGCTCCAACCACTCGTCCACACGCGCGTGGAGCGCGCCGTCGGACACGTCCGGCCACGGCTCACCCAGATGCAGACGCAGGAACGCCAGCCGTTGCCGCAGCCCACCCGCCTCCGGCGACCACCGCAACACCCCGAACCCCTCCTGCCGCAGCCCCTCGACGAGCGCGTTCCGTACGAGCACGGGATCGGCGTCGGCCAACGCCCGCACCGCCAGCTCCACCGCCCCCAGCCGCTCCACCCGCCGCGCGACGATGTCCCCGCCGGCCCAGTGGACCTCCTCCCGCTCGTCGAGCAGCGCCCCCGCGGCCAGCCGGGCGATCCCCTCGTCGACGACAGCCCCGAGCTGCACACGCGCGTGCCCGCTGCCGACCGGCCGATCCGCCACGGCCACAGCGATCCAGGGGGCACCCCGCAACCCACCGCCCTCCCGAAGCTCGGCGCGGGTACCGGAAACCATGAGGTAGGACCCCCCGTCGGCCCTCGCCAGCCGCTCCGGGAAGGCAAGGGCGACGACGAGCCCGGCGACCCCGTCGTCCGTGGCGGCGACAAGCCCCCGAACCAGACCCCCCGGACCCACCGACGCCCCCTGGCCACCCGCGACGCCCGCTCCCGGGTCCGCCTGCCCGCCCGCGGGGTTCGCCTCCGAGCCGGCCGCGTCGGCCTGCGCGCCCGCGACGCCCGCTCCCAGGGCCCCCGGAGCCGTAGGTGTGCCCTGGACGGTCAGCTCTGCCGGAAGAGAGTCACGGGTGGGTGGATGGGCGAACTCCGCGGCGACGGCCCGCAGGCGCCGTACTTCCGCACGCCACCGCCCCGCATAGGCGTCACCCCCGCGCCGGGCAGCCCGCAAAGCCGCCGCGAGGTCGTCCCCGTACTCCCGCGGCGCCTCCTCACTCAACAGCGCCACGACCTCCGCAGCCCGCTCCGCACCGACCACCGGCGCCGAGTCCAGCAAGGCCCGCCCCAGCCGGGGATGCAACCCCACGCGCGCCAGGCGCACGCCCCGATCCGTGGCCCGCCCGACGGAGTCGACCGCCCCGACCGCCGACAGAACGCTCCGCGCCGCCGCCATCGCCCCGCCCGGCGGCGGGTCCAGCAACGCCAGCCCGGAGGCGTCCGGATCTCCCCAGCACGCCGTCTGGAGGGCGAACGCGGTCAGGTCGGCCACCTTGATCTCGGGGGACGGGAAACGCGGCAGACGCGCGTCCTCCGCCTCCGCCCAGCACCGGTACACCGCACCCGGCGCCTCACGCCCGGCACGCCCCGCCCGCTGCCGCCCCGACGCCTGCGAGGCCCGTACCGTCGTGAGCGCGCTCAACCCGCGCGCGTGGTCCACGCGCGGCTCACGCGCCAGCCCCGAGTCGACGACGACCCGCACACCCGGAACCGTCAGCGACGACTCGGCCACGGAGGTGGCGAGCACGACCCGGCGCCGCACCCCGGGAGACAGCACCGCATCCTGCACGGCCGCCGGCGCCCGCCCGTGCACCTGGAGCACCTCCACGTCCCCGGCATCGCGCAACTGCCCGAGCTGCCCGGCGACCCGCGCGATCTCGCCCACGCCCGGCAGGAAGCACAGGACGTCCCCCGTCCGCTCGGCCAGCGCCCGCCGCACCACCGACGCCACGTGCGTCAGCAGAGCGGGGTCGACCCGCATGCCGTGCGGCGGCCGTACGGGACGTACCGGAGGCGTCCAGACCACCTCCACCGGATGCGCCGCACCCTCCGCCTCCACCACCGGCGCCCCGCCCAGCAGTCGCGCCCACCCCTCGGCGTCGGTCGTCGCCGACGCCGCCACCAGACGCAGCTCCGGCCGCAGCGTCTCCCGTACGTCCCACAGGAAGGCCGCAGCCGTGTCGGCGTCCAGATGCCGCTCGTGGCACTCGTCGAGCAGCACCACGTCGACGCCCGCGAGCTCCTGGTCCCGTTGCAGCCGCTGAAGCAGCACGCCGGTCGTGACGACCTCCACGCGCGCGCGGCGGCCGACCACCCGCTCCCCGCGCACCGTGTAGCCGATGCTCTCGCCGACCTTCTCGCCCAGCAGCCACGCCATCCGCCGGGCCGCCGCCCGCGCCGCGATCCGCCGAGGCTCGGCCACGACCACGCGCCGCGCCGGCCCCTCGTCCAGCAGCCCCGCCAGCGCCAACGGCACCAGCGTCGTCTTGCCGGTGCCGGGCGGCGCCACCAGCACGGCGGTGCCGTGCCCCTCCAGGGCGTCGTTCAGCGCGGGCAGGGCACCGCGTACGGGCAGCGCGTCCAGAGCGTCGTAACGGATCACGCCCCTAGTGTCGTACGCCCCCGAAGCGACCCCGTAAGACCTCAGTCCCGCTCGCACACGAAGACAGCCGTCCCCGGAATCAGGTTCCCGCGCAGCGGCGACCAGCCGCCCCACTCCGACGTGTTCCAGGCCGGCCACTCCGGCTCGACGAGGTCGACGAGACGGAAGCCGGACGCCACGATGTCCCGGACGCGGTCGCCGAGCGTCCTGTGGTGCTCCACGTACACCGCGCGGCCGTCATCGCCCTGCTCGACGTACGGCGTGCGGTCGAAGTACGAGGCGGACACCGACAGCCCCTCGGGGCCCGGCTCGTCCGGGAACGCCCAGCGGACGGGATGGGTGACCGAGAAGACGAAGCGGCCGCCCGGACGCAGCACCCGGCGCAGCTCGCGCAGCACCAGGCGCGGGTCCGCCACGAACGGCAGCGCCCCGTACGCCGAGCACGCCAGGTCGAACGAGGCGTCCGCGAAGGGCAGCGCGCCCGCGTCGGCGCACACCAGGGGGAACGATCCGCCGATGCGCAGCGCGTGCTGGAGCTGGCGGTGGGAGAGGTCCAGGGCGACCGGCCGTGCCCCCTGGGCGGCCAGCCAGCGCGAGCACTGGGCGGCGCCGGAGCCGATCTCCAGGACGTCCTTGCCCTTCAGCTCCTCCGACGGGCCCAGCAGCTCGGCCTCCACCTCGTCGAGGCCCTCGGGGCACCACACGAAGCGGTCGTCACCGAGGAACGTGCCATGTTCGACCTGGTACTCGTCCGCGTTCCGGTCCCACCAGCCGCGGTTGGCGCGCGAGCTCTCCGTGACATCGGCATCACGCCGGGTGGCTTCCGGTTCGAACGCATCGGACTCTTGGATGATCGGCTCCCTCGTCGTACTCTTCCGTTCATCCCGTCGCAGGGGCGTCGCGGAAGAGGTCTTTCAGGCCTGCCTGGCCTCGTGGGACGTTTCTTGTGCCGGGAATGCGGCGATCCGCCCCGGGTGTGCGGCTTCGCGCATTGACCCTGCCTGGCTGCCCCCGTATGCTACAAGTTGCGCTGCGGGCCTGCGCTCCTCAGACGTAGCAGGCTGCGCTCGCATCTGTTGTATGTCCCCTCGGTTGTCGAGGCGCCACCGGTGTTTTGAGTGGCGCTTCCTTGGCTGTCCGGCTTCTTCAGAGCGAAACGGGCTCCCGGCGTAAGCAGTACCTACGACTCAATGTCCGTACCGGAGCCCTTTCCCACATGACGAGCAGCACCGAGACCACCGCCACCACCCCGCAGGTTGCGGTCAACGACATCGGTAACGAGGAAGCCTTCCTCGCCGCGATCGACGAGACGATCAAGTACTTCAACGACGGCGACATCGTCGACGGCGTCATCGTGAAGGTCGACCGGGACGAGGTCCTGCTCGACATCGGTTACAAGACCGAAGGTGTAATCCCGAGCCGCGAGCTCTCGATCAAGCACGACGTCGACCCCAACGAGGTCGTCGCCGTCGGTGACGAGATCGAGGCCCTTGTTCTCCAGAAGGAGGACAAGGAAGGCCGCCTGATCCTCTCGAAGAAGCGCGCCCAGTACGAACGTGCCTGGGGCACCATCGAGAAGATCAAGGAAGAGGACGGCATCGTCACCGGTACCGTCATCGAGGTCGTCAAGGGTGGCCTCATCCTCGACATCGGCCTCCGTGGCTTCCTCCCGGCCTCCCTGGTCGAGATGCGCCGCGTCCGCGACCTCCAGCCCTACGTGGGCAAGGAGCTCGAGGCGAAGATCATCGAGCTGGACAAGAACCGCAACAACGTGGTTCTGTCCCGCCGTGCCTGGCTGGAGCAGACCCAGTCCGAGGTCCGCCAGACGTTCCTCACGACCCTCCAGAAGGGTCAGGTCCGCTCCGGTGTGGTCTCCTCGATCGTCAACTTCGGTGCCTTCGTGGACCTGGGTGGCGTCGACGGTCTGGTCCACGTCTCCGAGCTGTCCTGGAAGCACATCGACCACCCCTCCGAGGTTGTCGAGGTCGGCCAGGAAGTCACCGTCGAGGTCCTCGACGTCGACATGGACCGCGAGCGTGTCTCCCTGTCGCTGAAGGCGACCCAGGAAGACCCGTGGCAGCAGTTCGCCCGCACCCACCAGATCGGCCAGGTCGTGCCCGGCAAGGTCACGAAGCTGGTTCCGTTCGGTGCGTTCGTCCGCGTGGACGAGGGCATCGAGGGTCTGGTCCACATCTCCGAGCTGGCCGAGCGCCACGTGGAGATCCCGGAGCAGGTCGTCCAGGTCAACGACGAGATCTTCGTCAAGGTCATCGACATCGACCTCGAGCGCCGTCGCATCAGCCTCTCGCTGAAGCAGGCCAACGAGTCCTTCGGTGCCGACCCGGCCTCGGTCGAGTTCGACCCGACCCTGTACGGCATGGCCGCGTCGTACGACGACCAGGGCAACTACATCTACCCCGAGGGCTTCGACCCCGAGACCAACGACTGGCTCGAGGGCTACGAGTCCCAGCGTGAGGTGTGGGAGAACCAGTACGCCGAGGCGCAGCAGCGCTTCGAGCAGCACCAGGCTCAGGTCATCAAGTCCCGCGAGGCCGACGCTGCGGCTGCGGCCGAGGGCGGCGACGCCGCGGGTGCGGCTCCGGCCGCGGGCGGTGGCGGCGGCGGTTCGTACTCCTCCGAGGGCCCGGACAACTCCGGCGCACTGGCCTCGGACGAGGCGCTGGCCGCGCTGCGCGAGAAGCTGGCCGGCGGCCAGAGCTGATCGCTGGCCGCTGAGGCTCAGCCGATAACTGAGGGCCCGCACCTTTCGAGGTGCGGGCCCTCAGCGTTGCCCGGAAGCGGTTGTCGTTCGGCTGCCGGTCGTGGGGGCTTGTCGCGCCCACGCGGCGGAGCCGCATATCGATACTGCCCCGCGCCCCTGCCGGCGTTGCCCTTGCCCTCTCTGAGAAGGGCGTGCTCGTCACCTGATCAAGGGCCTGGGGCGGGAATGCCCGCGCCTCCACGCGCGTTGGGATGGAGGAACACGAGGAGGAGCGGTCCAAGTGCTTGATCCGCAGGGTTTGTACGCATGGGAGCCGAAGGGGCTGGCCGTCGTCGACATGGCGCTGGCCCAGGAGTCGGCCGGTCTTGTCATGCTCTACCACTTCGACGGATACATCGACGCGGGCGAAACCGGCGACCAGATCGTCGACCGGCTCCTCGACTCGCTGCCCCACCAGGTCGTCGCCCGCTTCGACCACGACCGGCTCGTGGACTACCGCGCGCGCCGCCCGTTGCTGACCTTCAAGCGCGACCGTTGGAGCGAGTACGAGGAGCCGGCCATCGAGGTGCGGCTCGTGCAGGACGCCACCGGAGCGCCCTTCCTGCTGCTGTCCGGCCCCGAGCCGGACGTGGAGTGGGAGCGCTTCGCCGCGGCCGTCCAGCAGATCGTGGAGCGGCTCGGCGTCCGCCTGTCCGTGGACTTCCACGGCATCCCCATGGGCGTCCCGCACACCCGGCCGGTCGGTCTCACCCCGCACGGCAACCGCACCGACCTCGTGCCGGGCCACCGCAGCCCCTTCGACGAGGCCCAGGTCCCCGGCAGCGCCGAGGCCCTCGTCGAGTACCGCCTCATGGAGGCCGGGCACGACGTCCTGGGCGTCGCCGCGCACGTGCCGCACTACATCGCCCGCTCCCCCTACCCGGACGCCGCGCTGACCGTCCTGGAGGCTGTCACGGCCGCGACCGGACTGGTCCTGCCCGGCATCGCGCACGCCCTGCGCACGGACGCCCACCGCACCCAGACGGAGATCGACCGGCAGATCCAGGAGGGCGACGAGGAACTCACCGCTCTCGTCCAGGGCCTTGAGCACCAGTACGACGCCGCCGCCGGCGCGGAGACCCGGGGCAACATGCTCGCCGAGCCCGTCGACATCCCCTCCGCGGACGAGATCGGCCTCGAGTTCGAGCGCTTCCTGGCGGAGCGGGAGGGCGACGGCTGACGCGGCCGACTCCCACCGGGTGCGTTGTCGGAGGCAGGCCCTAAGCTTCCGCTCATGCTGAAGGTTGGCCTGACCGGCGGTATCGGTGCCGGTAAGAGTGAGGTGTCACGGCTGTTCGTCGAGTGCGGTGCCGTGCTGATCGACGCGGACCGCATCTCGCGCGAGGTCGTGGCCCCGGGAACCCCAGGGCTCGCGGCGATCGCCGACGCCTTCGGCCCGGAGGTGCTGGCGGCGGACGGCAGCCTGGACCGCCCGAAGCTGGGCTCGATCGTCTTCGCGGACCCCGACCGGCGCGCCGTCCTGAACGCGATCGTGCACCCCCTGGTGGGCGCCCGCTCCCGCGAGTTGGAGGCCGCCGCCCCCGAGGACGCAGTCGTCGTCCACGACGTCCCGCTCCTCGCGGAGAACGGCCTCGCACCGCTCTACGACGTCGTGATCGTCGTCGACGCGAGCCCCGAGACCCAGCTCGACCGGCTCGTACGGCGGCGCGGGATGACCGAGGAGGACGCCCGCGCACGTATGGCCGCTCAGGCGACGCGCGAGAAGCGCAGGGAGATCGCGGACATCGTCATCGACAACGACGTACCGCTTCAGGAACTCCACCGGCGGGTGCGCGAGGTGTGGGCGGAGCTCGCGGAGCGGGCGTCCGCGAGCGGCTGAGAGGCCGCACGGGGCCCTGACCGGGACGCCGACGCCGTAACGGATGGGGAATATCAGCCACGGTCGCGGCGTTGAACCGCTTGAGTGAGGGAAGGACTTTTCCGTGCCCGATACCAGCGGTTCGACCGGACGTTCTCCGGAGACTCACGTCATCGACTACCGTGCCGCCGAGCAGCTGCTCGCCGCACGGGACCCGCGGGGCGCGGTGAAACTGCTCGACGGAGTCATCGCCGCGCACCCCGAGAACACCGCCGCCCGGCTGCTGCGCGCACGTGCCTTCTTCGCGGCCGCGCAACTACGGCCGGCGGAACTGGAGTTCACCATTGTCCTCGAGCGCGAGCCGGACAACGCGTTCGCGCATTTCGCGCTCGCCCGCACCTACGAGCGTCAGGGCCGCGATGACCAGGCCAAGCGCCACTTCCGCCTGGCGGCCGCGCTGGACCCGAATCCGCAGTACCTGAAGGCCGCCCGCTTCGACTCGTGAGCACCGGCCCGGCGCACGTCTGCGCTACGGGTAACGGTGTCGCGGCGGATCATACGGCGGGATGTCGCGGCCCGGCTGATAGTGCGGGCCCTGCCTGATGTGCCTGAGGATCATCGCCATGTCGACGGTGATCACCAGCCACAGCACCCCGCAGGCGGCCGCCCACCCGGGACGCCCGGCGAGTGCGAACGCGGCCGTTCCGAAGATCGTCCAGAGCAGCCCCCACACGGTCAGCCAGAACCGGACCCGCAGTGCACTGCGCGCCGTCGTCGGCTCACTGCCCGTACGCATCGGGATCACTCCTCCTCCCCAGCAACGTACTCTTCGGGTCGGACGTTCTCCAAGCCGTCCCACAAGGGGGTTGACCGCGTGCTTCCGGACGCCGACGAACTGGCCGAGGCGCTCCTCGACCTGGCCGTACCGCACGAGGACATCAACGACGTCGTACGCATGGGCCGACGGGTGAGAGACGACCCCGAGCTGTTGCACGCCCTGAAACAGGCCGTCGAGGAGCTGGTCCGGGACATGGGCGAGATCCGCGGCATGGTCGAGCTTGGCGACCTCGACTGGCCGTCGGGTCCCCTCCAGCGGTTCTTCCCGCTGTACGTCCTCGTCGCGGCCCTGCCGCAGATACGGGCGCACCATCGCGACCGGGGTGTACCGACGGAGGTCGCCCGGCGCACCCTGGCCGACGCCGGCCGCAACGTCGCCGCGCACCGCAGGACGTACGGCACGGGCGGGATGCTGGTGCCGCGCTGGCTGTCGCTGCACTTCCACGGCGAGCTGTACCAGCTGGGGCGGCTGCAGTTCCAGCGCGACCGGGCCGGCCGACGGGCGGGTGCCTCCATCGCGGCGGAGGGGTTCGGCCACGGCCCTGGAGACCTGGGGCTCGGCCTGCACATACCCGACTACCTCGGCCCGTTGACCCCGGATGCCTGCGACCGGTCCCTGGCGCTGGCGCGGGAGTTCTTCGTCCGCCACTACCCCGAGGAGCCCTACCGGGTGGCGACGTGCGCGTCATGGCTGCTCGACCCGCAGCTCCGGGAGTACCTGCCCGAGGACTCCAACATCGTCCGCTTCCAGGAGCGGTTCCGCATCAGCCACATGGCGACGGAGCCGGAGGACGACACGCCGATCCGCTTCGTCTTCGGCACGGGGGGTGACGTGCCGCTCGACCGGTTGCCCCGCAGGACCGTCCTGGAGCGGGCGGTCGCGGACCATCTGCGGAAGGGCGGGCACTGGTACGTGGGGCACGGCTGGTGCCCGTTGTGAGCGGTGGGCGGGGCCCGGTTCGGGCCCTGCCGGGCTTGAGGCACTCGAACGGGTGAACCCGGGACGGGTGGGAACTGCCGTGCGGACGTGGGCCGTTGATCGGGCATGGAACTGAAAGTGCGTACGGGATATCAGGGGACGGGGCCCGGGGCGATCACCCCGGACGGATGTGCGGTCGAGCTCTACTCACGACTGCCCGTCGGACCCGAGCCGGACATCATCGCCGCGGCCGTGCCGGCAGGCGCGAGCATTCTGGAACTGGGCAGCGGCGTGGGCCGGATGACCCACCCGCTCCTGGCGCGCGGGTTCACGGTCACGGCCGTGGACGAGTCCGCGGAGATGCTGGAGCGCGTCCGTGGCGCGCGCACGGTACTCAGCCCGATCGAGGACCTCGACCTGGGCGAGACGTTCGACGTCGTGCTGCTCGCGTCGTTCCTCGTCCACAGCGGCGACGTCGAGGTGCGACGGGGGCTGCTGCGCACCTGCCTACGGCATCTCGCGGACGGCGGCTTGGTGCTGATCCAACGGGAGGGCGAGGACTACCACACCGACCTGCCGCGCGAACGGGTCCACCCGACCGGCTTCACCTCGAGGATGGTGTCGTCGGTACCGGTTGGAGACGGTGTCAACTCGGTCCACGCGGAGTACGAGTTCCCGGACGCGATATGGACACAGACGTTCCGGGCCCGGCCGATGACCCGGGAGGAGTTCGAGGAGGCACTGGCGGAGGTGGGGCTGAGGGTGGACAGATATCTGACGGAGGACCGGATCTGGGTGAAGGCGGTGCCGATGAGTTCCTGAGCAGGCGTCGGTCTACCTCTGTGACAGCACAACGGCCGCTGCACACAGGAGACCCCGATGTCCGAGACCACCGATCCCTCCGCCGCCACCGCTTCTGCCACGACCGCGCGGGGCCGCCGGGCCCGCATCGCCCTGCGCGCTCTGCAGGTGGTGCTCGCCCTCTTCTACGCGATCGCGAGCGCGCTGCCCAAGCTGATCGCACACCCTTCGGCGGCCGACTCCTTCGACACGATGGGCTGGGGAAGCGGGGCGATGTACACGATCGGTGCGCTCGAACTGGCCGGTGCGGTCGCCCTGTTGGTTCCGGTGCTCCAGTCGGTCGCGGCGGTGGCGCTGAGCGCGCTGATGGTGGGTGCGTTCGTCGTCCAGCTGAGCTACTTCGACGGTCAGAACGCGGCGACCCCGCTCATCCTGATCGTGCCGCTCGCCCTGATCGCCTGGGCCCGGCGGGAGCACAACGCCGAGCTGCTGCGACTGGTACGGCGCCGGGCGTGAGCGCAGGTGCTCAGCGCGCGCCCGGGCGGCCACCCGGGCCACCTGGGCTGCCGCCTGGGTTGCCCGGGTGGCCGCCCAGGCCGCCGAGGCCGCGCAGCCGTTCCAGTTCGCGGCGGTCCCGCTTGGTCGGGCGGCCGGCACCACGGTCGCGGATGCCGGCGGGAGCGACGGTCTCGCGGGGCGGGGGCGGAGGGCTGTTGTCGACGTAGCACTGGACGGCGACCGGGGCGCCGACCCGCTTGCGGATGAGGCGCTTGACGACCACGACCCGCTCGTGGCCCTCCTGCCGGAAGCGGACCTCGTCGCCGACGCGCACGGAGTACGCGGGCTTCACACGCTCGCCGTTCACCCGCACGTGGCCGCCCTTGCAGGCGGCGGCGCCCTGGGAGCGGGTCTTGATCAGACGTACGGCCCAGATCCAGCTGTCGATGCGCACGCTCTCACCGCCGGCGGGCCCGGCGGCCTCGGCAGCGGCCACCGCGGCGGCGACGTTCGGGTCCACGCGATCCGTGCCGGCCGGGCGGGTGCCCTCTCGCGGGGTCGCGTCCGTCCCCGCCCCGCCCGTCGTGTCGTGGTCCGCGCCCTCAGAAACCATGTCTCGACCTTAGTCCCCGGTGCAGGTCGAAGCAGACGGGAATTTCCGCGCGGGCGTCCCCGGTGATGTCGGACGGCGTCGGCTCCACGGGGTGCGGGGCGGACTGGGCGTCGTCGGCGGGCGGGAGGGCGTGGGTTCTACGGTGGGGGCATGGACAGCAGCGCCGCCGCAGGCATCCCCGGCCTCGATCAGCGCGTCGTCGGGTGCCGGGCCTGCCCGCGACTGGTCGAGTGGCGGGAGGAGGTGGCGCGGACCAAGCGGGCCGCTTTTGCCGAGTGGACGTACTGGGGGAGGCCGGTGCCGGGCTTCGGGCCGCAGGACGCGCGGTTGCTGATCGTGGGGCTCGCTCCGGCCGCGCACGGCGGGAACCGGACGGGCCGGATGTTCACCGGGGACCGGTCGGGGGACGTACTGTACCGGGCGCTGTACGACGTGGGGCTGGCGAACCAACCGAGCTCGGTGAGTGCCGACGACGGCCTGGAACTGTACGGCGTGCGGGTCACCGCGCCCGTGCACTGCGCGCCGCCCGCGAACAAGCCCACCCCGAAGGAGCGGGACACCTGCCGGTCGTGGCTCGTGCAGGAGCTGCGGTTGCTGCGGCCGACGCTGCGGGCCGTGGTCGTGCTCGGGGCCTTCGGCTGGCAGGCGGCGCTGCCCGCGTTCGCGGAGGCGGGCTGGGGAGTGCCCCGGCCGCGGCCGGCCTTCGCCCACGGGACACGCGTGTCCCTCGACGGGCCCGAGGAGCCCGGTCGGCCTGACCGGCCTGACTGGCCCGAGCAGGTCGACCGGCCCGGCCGCCTCGACCTCTTCGGCTGCTTCCACGTCAGTCAGCGCAACACCTTCACCGGTCGGCTCACGCCCGAGATGTTGCGGGAGGTGCTGCGCACGGCGGCGGGGGCGGCCGGTCTGCCGGGGCGGAATTGAGGGGACCGGGGCGGCGTACGGATCGTAGGCTGCCCGGATGGGTCTGTATCCGGAGATCGAACCGTACGAGCAGGGAATGCTCGATGTCGGCGACGGCAACAGCGTGTACTGGGAGACCTGTGGGAACCCGCGCGGCAAGCCCGCGCTGGTGCTGCACGGGGGGCCGGGTTCGGGGAGCTCGCCGTACTTCCGGCGTTTCTTCGACCCGGACGCGTACCGGATCGTGCTGCTCGACCAGCGGGGTTGCGGGCGGTCCACGCCGCACGCGAGCGCGTACGACACCGACATGAGTGTCAACACGACGGCTCACGTCATGGCCGACCTGGAGCTGCTGCGGCGGCATCTGGGGATCGAGCGGTGGCTGGTGTGGGGGGTGTCGTGGGGCTCGGCACTGGGGCTGCGGTACGCGCAGACGCATCCCGGGGTGGTGTCCGAGCTGGTCCTGACCGGGGTGGCGACGGGGTCCGATCCGGAGGTCGCCCTGTTGACCAGAGGCTTGGGGATGATCTTCCCGGAGGCCTATGAGCGATTCGTCGGCGGGCTGCCCGTCGGTGAGCGCGGCGGCAACCTCGCGGCCGCGTACAACCGGCTGCTGGAGTCGCCCGACCCGGCGGTGCGGGAGCGGGCGGCGCGGGGTTGGACGGACTGGGAGACGGCGACGATTCCCGCGCCGCCGGGGTCGGTCGCGCGCTTCGAGGACCCGGTGTTCCGCATGGGCTTCGCCCGCACGGTCACGCACTACTTCGGCAACGGCCACTTCATGGGCGAGGGCGACGAGGCGGGTGTGGTGCTCCGGGACGCCCCCGCGCTGAAGGGCATCCCGGGCACCCTCGTCCAGGGCGGCCTCGACTTCGGCAACCTCCTGGGCATCGTCTGGCGGCTCCACCACGCCTGGCCCGGCAGTGAGTTGGTCGTGGTCGACGAGGTGGGGCACAACGCCGGCGCGCCGGACATCGCGGAGATGCTGGTGGCGGCGACGGACAAGTACGCCCGCCGCCGCTGACCTCAGAGCGGACGGGCCGCCGAGACGGGCCGCTGGTCGAGGGTGTACGAGGTGCCGTTGACGCTCCACCGGTAGCGGCAGAACTCTCCGGTGGTGTCGTCGGCGTAGAACATCATGTGGCCGATGCCGACGCCCTCGAAGTTGGTCACGTCGTCGACCATGCGGGTGTCGGGGAAGGCGGCGTAGGTGGGCTTGTCGTACATCCCGTGCGGGCTCGCCGTGCAGTCGATGACCTCGACGGCGTACTGCGTCTCGCCTCTGTGGGTCGCGGAGCCGGTGTAGACGCCCTTGACCTGGCGGACCATCACGATGTGCCCGGTGCTGCCCTCGACGCTGCCCTGGTAGTCGACCGCGACGAGGTCGCCCGGCTGGAGATCGGCGACCTTGCGGATCCGCTGGAAGCGCGGGCCGGCCGTGCCGTCGACGAACGCGCGCCGGTAGTCGGCGGCCTCCGGGATGCGGTCGTGGAAGTACTGGGTGAAGTAGTCGTCGCTCGCCCATGCGTAGGTGTGCTTGAGCACCCAGGTGAGGAAGGACGAGCAGCGGGCGTGTGAGATCCAGGTCGTGAGGTCGGAGGGGGTGCCCCAAATGACCGTCGACGAGGAGTCGATCAGATAGCGGTTGTTGGCGTCGGCCGTCCGGCCGCTGATGAGGTCGACCTCGGCGGCGGTCAGGGCGCGGTCGTAGGCCCGTACGTCGTCGATGGAGCCCTTGAAGCGGTTGACGGGCGCGCTGTCGTAGCGGGCGCGGCCGATGTTGAAGCCCTCGGTCGCGGCCCAGGACACGGTGGCGTCAACGCTGCTCTGCAACGCCCCGTCGACGTAGAGGTGGATGCGGGTGCCGTCCCACACACCGGTCAGGTGGGTCCATACCGCGGGCTTGGCGGCGTCGGTGGAGACGGCGGAGATCTTGACGCTCTGGTCGGCGCTGCGCACCTTGAACGCCCACTTGCGGACCGTGTCGTCGTACTGCAGGAGGAAGCGGCTGGCCGTGGTGCCGTCCTGGCTGACGGCGGTGTACATGTTGTCCTGAGAGGCCGTGTCCGACAGGCGCACCCACGCCGAGACCGTGAACGGGGCGGTGGTGTCGAGGACGGAGCTCGTGGCGGCGTACGCGCCTGGGTTTCCGTCGAAGCTCAGCTCGCTGCCGGCCCGCAGTGTCGTCCAGGACGCGCCCGAGCCGAGGGTGACGGGCCGCTCCCGGCCGGAGCGGTCGGCGGGGGTGCCGTCCAGTGGCCAGTGGCCGACCAGTCCGGCCGTGAGGTGCCCGGCGGCGAGGAGCCGCTGGTACTGGACCATGCGCTCGGCCTCCGCCAGATGCGGTGCTGTGACGGGGGTGAACGGAGTGTTCAGTGGGGCGTCGGCCGCCGCAGTCCCCGCGCCGCCGATCACGCCCGTCATCGCACCCGCCCCCACGAGTGCGGCTCCGCTCAACAGCCCACGTCTGCTGACCATGTTCTCTCCGTCCCGTTTCTCGGCTCAGGCGCCTCAGGCGACTGCAGGGTCGGGAGAGTCTAGGCAGACGGGTGTTCGAAATGTGCCCCGAACAAGTGATGCACCGTCGACCGGTAGTTGGCCTGCACATGGGCGAGCGCGTGGGCCCGCGCCCGCTCGGGGTCCCCGGAGGCGATGGCGTCGTACAGGTCACGGTGTTCGGTGAGGAGTTGGGGCCACTCCTCGTTCTGCCGGGTGAGCCAGCGCAGGCGGCCGTCGACCGGTTCCATGACGGAGATCAGCAGGTTGTTGCCGGCCAGGGCGAGGATGCGGTCGTGGAAGCGGGTGTTGACGTCGGTGATCGCCTCGGCGTCCCCGACCGCGGTGGCGCTCGCCGCGCTCTCCAGCAGTTCACGCAGCTCCGTCAGCGCCTGAGGTGTCGCCCGTGACGCGGCCAGTCCCGCCGCGTACACCTCCAACGCCTCGCGCAGCTCGAAGAGTTCCTTGACGTCGGTCGGGGTGAGCCGGCGCACGACCGTGCGGCGCGGGGTCTCGAACAGGACGAAGCCCTCGGCGACCAGGGCCCGGATCGCTTCCCGGACCGGTACGCGGGAGACCCCGAACCGCTCGGCCAGCTCGCGTTCGACGAGCCGGTCGCCGGGACCCATCCGGCCCGCGATGATGTCCTGCCGCAGGGTCTCCAGGACCCGCTCGCGCACCGCACCGAGCGGTTCGATCTTCGCCATGGGGCCATCTTCGCCGACGCGAGGACTCTTTTACGCAGCCGTAACGACATGGACATCGGTCGAAAGGGTTGACGGCAGGACCATGACCGCAGTTTGGTATACCAAACACGGTTGGCAGCATGAACCGGAATGCAATCCTCCGCCGTCCCCTCGATTATGGAGGCCCCGTGTCCCTCGCCGATCCCGCCGAAGCCACCGGCGCACCAGCGTTCGTCCCCGACCCCCGGCTCACCAACGAAGACCTCGCGCCCGCGGGCAAGCGGAACTGGAAGGTCTTCGACCTCTTCGCCATGTGGATGTCCGACGTCCACAACCTCGGCAACTACACCTTCGCCGCCGGCCTGCTGGTCCTCGGCATGAACGTGTGGCAGGTCTTCACGTCCCTGCTCGTCGGCTTCGTGCTCATCTACATCGGCATGAACTGGATGGGGAAGATCGGCCAGCGCCACGGCGTGCCCTTCCCCGTCGTCAGCCGCATCAGCTTCGGTGTGTGGGGCGCCAACATCCCGGCGCTGATCAGGGCCGTGATCGCCATCATGTGGTACGGCATCCAGACCTACCTGGCGTCCGTCGCCGTCAACGTGATGCTGCTGGCCGCCTGGCCCGGCCTGGAGTCCTGGACGCACCACTCCTTCCTGGGCCTGGACGCGCTCGGCTGGGTGTCCTTCGTGTCGCTGTGGCTGGTCCAGGCGGTGATCATCAGCCAGGGCATGGAGTCGGTGCGCAAGTTCCAGGACTTCTGCGGACCCGCGATCTGGCTGGTGATGATCGCGCTGGCCATCTGGATCCTCGCCAAGGCCGACTGGAGCATCTCGCTCACCTCCACCCCGCACCCGGTCCCGGTCGGCGAGCAGTGGCGGCAGTGGTTCGGCGCGATCGGCTTGATCCTCGCCACCTACGGCACCCTGATGCTCAACTTCTGCGACTTCTCCCGCTTCGCGCCCGACTACAAGACGGTGCGGCGTGGCAACTTCTGGGGCCTGCCCATCAACTCGACGGCCTTCGTCGTCGTGTCGGTCATCGTGACGGCCGGCTCGCTGGAGGTGTTCGGAGAGGCCATCACGGACCCGGCCGAGCTCGTCGCCAAGGTCGGCAACACCTGGGTGCTCGTGCTGGCCGCGTTCACCTTCGCCGTCGCCACCATGGGCGTCAACATCGTCGCCAACTTCGTCTCGCCGGCGTACGACCTGGCCAACGTCTGGCCGCAGAAGATCACCTTCAAGATCGGCGGCATGATCAGCACCGTCGCGGCGCTGGTGGTGACCCCGTGGAACCTCTTCTCCAACCCCACGGTCGTCAACTACTTCCTCGGCGGCCTCGGTGCCTTCCTCGGCCCGCTGTTCGGCGTGATCATGGTCGACTACTACTGGGTCAAGCGCGGCCGCATCGACGCCGACGAACTCTTCGACGCCCGCCCCGGCTCCCGCTACTACTACCGCAAGGGCGTCAACCCCAAGGCGCTGTGGGCGTTCCTGCCGTCGGCGGCGGTCGCGGCGGTGCTGGCGCTGGTGAAGACGTTCAGCGACGTGGCGCCGTACTCCTGGTTCATCGGCACGGCGCTGGCCGCCGGGCTGTACGCGGTCCTGTGCAAGGCCGAGCGGACCGCCCCCGAGATCGTTCCCGACACCGCCGAACCCGTGGAGGCATGAGAAGCGTGCGGATCGTCGTCACCAACTGCAACACCACGCAGGAGATGACCGAGGAGATCGTGCGAGGTGCCCGGGCCGCCGCAGGTCCGGGCACCACCGTGACCGGGCTGACCCCGGCCTGGGGTCCCGAGTCCGCCGAGGGCTGGCTCGACAGCTACCTCTCGGCCGCCGCCGTCCTCGACGCGGTGCGGACATGCGACGGACCGCCGTACGACGCCGTCGTGATGGCCGGCTTCGGGGAGCACGGGCGCGAGGGCGTACGGGAGCTGGTCGACGTACCGGTCGTCGACATCACCGAGGCGGCGGCGCATCTCGCGTGTCTGCTCGGGCGACGGTACGGCGTCGTCACCACGCTGGAGCGGACGTGCGGGCAGATCGAGGACAGCCTGGAGCTGGCCGGGGTGGGGCGCAACTGCGCCGCCGTGGTCGGCACGGGCCTCGGCGTCCTCGACCTCGGCGACGACGAACGCACCGAGGCGGCGTTCCTGACGGCCGCCGGACGGGCCCGGGACGCGGGCGCCGAAGTGCTGGTGCTGGGGTGCGCGGGGATGACCGGCCTGCAACAGGTGGTGGGGGAGAAGCTGGGCCTGCCGGTCGTCGACGGGGTCGGAGCGGCGGTGAAGCTCGCGGAGTCGCTCGTCGCGCTGGGGCTGCGGACGAGCCGGGCGGGGAGCTACGCGCGGCCGCTGGACAAGCGGCGGGAGTGGGGGGCTTCGGCGGGGTGAGCCGGGTATTGGCAGACACATGACCCGCTGTGTGCAACCGCTTGGTTGCGCGAAGGTGTTCCGAATGTGCAACCTACGGGTAGCGCATCCGGACGAGACGAGGTCGCCATGATCCCCGACACCATCGAACGTGCCATCGTGATCGACGCCCCCCTGGAACGGGTCTGGTCGATCCTCACCGAACCCGCCTTCCTCGGCCGCTGGTTCGGCAACGGCGAGCCCGTCCGGCTCGACCTGCGCCCCGGCGGCCTGCTCCTGTTCGACCACGGGGTCCACGGCGCCCTCCCCGCCCGCATCGAGACGGTCGAGCCGCCCCGCGTCCTGTCCTGGCGGTGGTCCCAGGGCGCGTCCGGTGAGGAGCCGGACGACGCCAACGCCACCCTCGTCGAGTTCACCCTGGCCGCGGACGAGCCGACGGGAGGCACGCGCCTGACCCTCGTCGAAAGCGGCTTCGCGCGCCTCGGGCTGCCGGGCGACGAGGCGGCGGTTCGGCAGCGCGCCAACAGCCAGAACTGGCCCGGGAAGCTCGACCAACTGCGTACGCACTGCGCGGCCGCCGCGGCATGATCCCCTCCGGCGACGACGAACAGGCCGTTCTGGTGGCCCTGGCCGACCCGGTCCGCCGGGAGATCCTCACCGTCCTCGCCCGGCAGGGCGGAGCGACGACGACCTCCCTGGCGGCCGGTCTCCCCGTCACGCGGCAGGCGGTGGCCAAGCACCTGGCCGTCCTTGACCGCGCCGGTCTGGTCAGCGCCCACCGGGCCGGGCGTGAGGTCCGCTACGAGGCCGACCTGCACCCCCTGAAACGGACGGCGCGCTGGATGGACGAGTTGGCCGCAAAGTGGGAGGTCCGGCTCCAGGCGATCAAGGACCTGGCGGAGGGGACCGATCAGCCCTGAGCCCCCGGCTGCCAGGCATATCGCACATCGGGCTCCCGCTCCTCGTTGTCCCTGCCGTCCGTGTACTCCACGGCGGAGAAACCGTGCCGCTCGTAGAAGCGGTGTGCGGGCTTGTTGACCTGGAAGGTCCACAGCGTCAGCCCGCCCGGCCTGCGCCCCTTGGCCAGCGACATGAACCGGTCGCCGATGCCGTGCCCGCGCCACCGCGGGTCGAGGTAGAGCTGGGACAGCAGCTCGCCGTCGAGCACCATCAGCCCCACGATCGCGCCCCCGGCCTCGGCCACCCATGTCTCGTGGAGCGGCACCACCACGTCCCGGATGTACGCCCGCACCGCGTCGTCGGAGTGCGGCCTGACGACCGTGGGCAGCGCGGCGGTGAAGGAACGCAGCCACACGTCGGCCGCGGCGGCGGCGTCCGGGGCGGCGGCGCGGCGCAGCGCGACGGTGACCTCGGTGCTCATCGGCGGGCCTCTTCCGCTACGACGGCGGCCTTGTCCGGTACGACGGCGGTCGCGGTGATCTCCACGAGCTGCCCCGAGTAACCGAGGCAGGTGACTCCGAGGAGCGTCGACGAGTGCGGCCCGAGGCTGAGCCCGGACGCCTCGACGACGTCCCAGACGGCCGAGAGCACCGCCGTCTCACCGCTCACCACGTACACGTCCGTCACCACCACGTGCGCCAGATCGCTGCCGACCGCCCGCAACTGCTCCTCCAGGTTGGCGATCACCTGTTCGGCCTGCCGTACGGGGTCCCCCGGCCCCACCAGGTTCCCGTCACCGTCGAGGGGGACGGAACCGGCGAGGAACGCGAGCTTCGTGCCGGCCTCGACGACGGAGGCGTGCGCGTAGGTGGGCGGTGGGAAGAGAACAGGGGTGGTGACGCGCTGGATCACGTGAACTCCCGGGAGACGACAGGGCAACCTGCCGATCATCCGCAGCCGCGTACATCGACGCATCCGAGTTTTTTTCGCTCGACAACACCGCCGACCGACGGACAGGCTGCCCCCATGCGCAGAAAACTCCTCGGGCGTTTCACCGCGGCGGACTTCTAGCGGGCCACGCCGGAAGTCCCGGCGGGCCCCCGGAGGTCTGCCATGTCCCGCACCGTCCACCACGTCCGCCCACGACACCGCAAGCATCCCGCGAACTCGCCGTACGGCCGTTCAAGCCTGGACACCGGTCACATCCTCACGGAACTCCGCTACAGCGAGCAGGAGTTGGCTCGTTCCCGGCGCGAGGGACGCCGTCCTGTGCCGGCCGCCGTCGTACGGGGCTTCGTCGCGCGCACCTACCCCCGCAGCCTGAACACCGATGTGAGCGGCCCGTACGAGTCACGGGCGCGCGCCGCCCTTCAGGTCTTCCGTACGACCGCCCGCGCGCGCCTGCGCGCCGCCGCGCCAGGCGACCTCCTCACGACGGCGGAGGAGCTGGACCACCCGCCGACCCGCCACCGACACACCGACCTTTGGTAGGCCTGACCGATCCCATGGACTTCCTCGACACAGCCGCCGACCGCCTCGCCGCGCTCCCCACCGTCGAAGCCGTGGCCCTCGGCGGCTCCCGCGCCCAGGGAACCCACCGGCCCGACAGTGACTGGGACCTCGCCGTCTACTACCGCGGCGCCTTCGACCCCGCCGACCTGCGCGCCCTCGGCTGGGAGGGCGAGGTCTCCGAGGTCGGGGGCTGGGGCGGCGGCGTCTTCAACGGGGGTGCCTGGCTCACGATCGACGGGCGGCGGGTCGACGTGCACTACCGGGACCTGGACGTCGTCGAGCACGAGTTGGCTGAGGCGCGGGAGGGGCGGTTCCGGGTGGAGCCGCTGCTGTTCCATCTCGCCGGGATCCCCAGTTACCTGCTCGTCGCCGAACTGGCCGTCAACCGGGTGCTGCGCGGCACGCTGCCCCGCCCGGAGACCTATCCCGAGCCACTGCGGCGGACCGCCTGCGAGCGCTGGTACGGCACCGCCCGCGCCACCCTTGACTACGCCACCGCCAACCATGCCGCCGCCGGACGCCTGACGGAGGCCGCCGGGGCCCTGGCCGTCGCCGCCGCGCAGACGGGCCACGCGGTGCTGGCGGCGCGGGGGGAATGGGTGACGAACGAGAAGCGGCTGCTGGAGCGGGCCGGGCTGCGCGGGGTCGACGAGATCGTTTCCGGTCCGGGGTTCGGCGAGGCGGTGGCGGCGAGACTCGAAAGGGCCCGCGTGCTCTTCGAACGGTCCATGGCGGCGGCGCGGGAGCAGTTGCGTTCATAAAGAACGCGGGGTTCGCGCGAAGTGTCACGTCGCCGAAACCTGAGGGATGCTCCGCCTCCAAGAACCCTTCCTAAGGTGAATACCACCAGCCCGGTCGCCGTCGCCCGAAGGCACACCCCCGCCCTCGTCACGACAGGAGCTCCGTGTCCCCGCGCCTGCCTGTTCCCGTTCGCGTATTCGCTCTGCCGCCCTGGCTCGCCCACGCGCTGGGCGCCCAGCGCGGACCGGTGCCGTGGAACGCGGTCCTCAGGGGAGCGCTGGCCGGCGGACCGCTGTTGATCGTGGCCCTGGCGGCCGGCCGGACCTCGCTCGGCGTCGTCGCCGCCATCGCCGCCATGCTCGCCGGGATCAACGACAGGCCCGGCAGCCGGCGGGCCTCCGTCAGGCGGATCGGCGGGCCCGCGCTGGCCGGTGCGGTCGGGATGTTCGCCGGGACGTACGCGGGGGAGCACACCTCGGCCGTCCCGCTGACCCTCCTCCTCACCGGACTCGGGCTCGTCGCCGGAGGCATGAGCGCCGTCGGGCCCGTCGCCTCCGGGGCGGGCACCCAACTGCTCGTCGCCGCGGCCATCGGGGCCGGGATGCCCCTCCCGGTGCCCGCCTGGCAACGGGCGCTCGCCTTCCTCGCCGGCGCCGGCTGGCTGCTGACGCTGCGGCTCGTGCTGCCCACGCCCGGCTCCCTCGCCGGTGACTTCCGGTTCGACGGGGAGCGGGACGCCGTGGCCCGTGTGTACGACGCCGTCGCCGAACTGCTCGACGCCGCCGGCACCGAGCACGCCATCGCCCGCCGTGCCGCCCTCACCGCCGCCCTCGACCACGCGCAGGACGCCCTCACCGGGCCCCGGCTGCGGCGCTACGCCGGCTCCGCGGCCGAACGGCGGCTGCACGCCCAGTACGCCGCCGCGCTCCCCCTCGCAGAGGCCGCGACCGCACTCGCCTGGGCCGGGGAGCCCGTCTCCGAGCGTGCCTGCGCGGGACCCCGGCGCCTCGCCGCCGCCGTACGCACCGGCACCCACACCGGTCCGCTGCCCGCGCCGCACCGGTCCGCGCCCGCCCTGCGCGCCCTCGACGACGCCCTGCTGCACGCCGCCGAGGCGTTCGACCAGGGGGAGGGACGCGACCTGCACACCCGCGGACGTACGGCCAGGCAGATGCTGCGTACCGCCTGCGGCGCCGGCGGGCGGGAGTACGGCCTGCGGGTCGCCCTCTGCTTCGGCGCCGCCGTCGCCATCGCGCAGGCGCTGCACCACAGCCACTGGTACGGGGAGCACGCGCACTGGTACTGGCTGCCCGCGACCGCCGTCTTCCTCGTCAAGCCCGACCTCGGGCCGCTGGTCTCCCGTGTCCTGTGCCGTGCCGCGGGCACCGTGCTCGGGGCCCTGCTCTTCGCCGGGTTCGCCGCCGTGCTGCCCCGGCCGGAGGGGCTCGTCGCGCTGGTCGCGCTCTGCGGCGCCCTCATCCCCGTCGCCACCCGGCACTTCGCCGCGCAGACCGCCGTCGTCACCCTCCTCGTCCTCGCCCTCGTCATGGTCGGCGGGGAGCCGCAGGCCTCCGCCGGCCGCATCGGGGAGACACTGCTGGCCTGCGCGATCGTGCTCATCGTCGGACACCTGCCGATGACGGGGAAGCGCGGCGGCGGAGTACGGGCCCGGCTCGCCGCGGCGGGCGGTGCCGCGCACGCCTACCTCGTCCACGTGCTCGGCGAGTCCGACGACCGGGCTGCCCGCTGGACCCTGCGGCGCGAGGCCTACCGCGCGCTCGCCGAGGCCCGTACCGCCATCGCCCTCGCCGCCGCCGAACTGCCCGCCCTCGCCCGGCACACGGAGGGCACCGACGAGGTCGCCGACCTGCTCGAACGGCTCGTCGACACCACCACCGCGTGCGCCGTGCACCTCGACGACGCCGGACGGCTCACCCCCCGGCACACGGAGCGGCTCGCCGAACTGCTGCGCGAACTCGCCGCACAGCGCAAGCGGGTGGGCCTGCACTCTCCCGACGTGGCCGAACTGCCGCTCGCCGGGTGACGCGAACCCGCTCCCGGCGCGCCGACCGCGTCGTACGTTGGCCTCATGACGCCCACCTCCGCTGATCTCCTCATCACCGGATGCACCGTCCTCCTGCACGACGACCACGAGCACATCGGGTTCCGGGACGACGCCGCGATCGTCGTACGGGACGGCGTCGTCGAGTCGGTGACGAGCGCGGCGGCCGTCGACGGCATCGCCGCCGCCGAACGCGTCGACGCCCGTGGCCAGGTCGCCCTGCCCGGCCTGATCAACTGTCACACGCACGCCCCGATGGCCGCCCTGCGCGGCCTCGCCGAGGACCTGCCGACCGAGGAGTGGTTCAACGACGTCGTCTGGCCCGTCGAGTCCAACCTCGCCGCGAAGGACGTCGAGCTGGGCGCCCGGCTCGCCTGCGCCGAGATGATCCGCGGCGGCGTCACCTGCTTCGCCGACCACTACTTCGCCATGGACGAGGTCGCCGCCGTGGTCGCCGAGTGCGGTATCCGCGCCCATCTGGGGGAGGCGTACTTCTCCTCCCAGGGGCCCCAAGGCCGGGAGAGGTCGCTGGAGTTCGCGCTGCGGCACCGCGGTGGCGCCGGTGGCCGCATCACCACCGCCCTCGCCCCGCACGCCCCGTACACGGTGACCGACTCCGACCTCGCCGCCACCGCCGAACTCGCCCTCGCCCACGACCTCCCCGTACACCTGCACGCCGCCGAGAACCGCGACCAGACCGACACCAGCCTCGCCCGGCACGGCGTCACCCCCGTCGAGGTCCTCGACCGCACCGGGATCCTCGACACGGACGTCCTCATCGCCCACGGCACCGGCATCGTCGAACGGGACCTGCCCGTCCTGGAGCGGGCCCAGGGCCGTACGGCCGTCGCGACCGCGCCCCGGGGCTACCTCAAGTTCGCCTGGCCCACCACCACCCCGGTCCGTGCCCTGCGGGACATCGGTGTCCCCGTGGGACTCGCGACCGACGGCGCCGCCTCCAACAACTCCCTCGACGTGTGGGAGTCGATGGCGCTCACCTCGCTGATCCAGAAGTCGACCACGGGCGACCCGCGCTGGCTGACGTCCCGCCAGGCCCTCCACCACGCCACGCTCCAGAGCGCACGGGCCGTCGGCCTCGGCGAGATCGTCGGCGGCATCGCGCCGGGCCGGCGGGCCGACATCATCCTCGTCGACCTCACGGGGCCGCACACCCAGCCCGTCCACGACCTCGCCGCGACCCTTGTGCACAGCGCCCGGTCCTCCGACGTCCGCACGACGATCGTCGACGGACGGATCCTCATGCGCGACCGCGAATTGCTCACCCTCGACGTGCCCGCGGTCGTGCGGGAACTGGGGGAGCGGATGCCCGGGCTGCTGGACCGAAGCCACGGGAGGCGGATTCAGGAGTACGACACCTGATATTTCACGATCAGTGTGAAGATCGACACTGACCGTGTGCACGGTGATCGGTAAGTGATCAGATCCTCACACACTGCGGTGAACGGGTGTCAACTACGTCTCAGTAGCGTCACCGAGCGAGGCGTTTCCCTGTCCGAAGGCGTTAACTCCTACAAGTACGACGCTCTCGGGAGGTGCAGGGTGGTGAACGGGCGAACAGTGCTCGAACGCTTTCCCGCAGGTGGGCCGCGGGGATCGTGGCCGGCGGAGGAGTTCGCGCAGGCGCGGCGGCTGGAGGGACTGGCAGCCGAGGTCGTCATGGACCTCGCGACCGACACGTTCCTGGTGATCGTCCGGGGCGAGGGCGTGGGAGACCTCGCGGCCTGAGGCGGATCAGCCCGCTTTCGGAGCGGGCAGCTTCGTCGAGAACTGCTCGGCCTGGAGCGAGTACAACTCCGCGTAGATGCCACCCGTGGCGAGCAGCTCGTCGGGCGTCCCGGACTCCACGAGCCGGCCCTGGTCGAGGACGTGCACCAGGTCGGCGTGGCGCACGGACGCCAGCCGGTGTGTGATGAGGACGACCGTCTGGCCGGTGCCGGCCAGGGCGCGGATCTTCTCGAAGACCTCCAGTTCGGCCCGGGCGTCAAGGGCCGCCGTCGGCTCGTCCACGATCAGGATGCGCCCACGCCGGTAGGCGGCGCGGGCGATGCCGAGCCGCTGCCACTGGCCGCCGGACAGCTCGTGCCCGCCGCTGAAGTTGCGGGCCAGCAGCGTGTCCAGACCGCGCGGCAGATCCGCGACCACCTCCTGCGCCCCCGCCTCCTCGATCGAGGCGGCCAGACGTTCCTCCGTCAGCGGTGCAGAGGAGCGGCCGACCGCGACGTTCACCCGGGCCGTGAAGGGCCAGCGCTTGAAGTCCTGCGCCACCATCGCGATGCGCTCCGCCACCTGGTGCCGGTCCGCGGTCGCCGCGTCCACGTCGTCCCACAGGATCCGCCCCCGGTCCGGCTTGTACAGCCCGGCGAGCAGCTTCACCAGCGTCGTCTTGCCCGAGCCGTTCTCGCCGACGAGCGCGACGATCCGGCCCAGCGGGAGAGTGAGGGAGACGTCGTCGAGGGCGGGACGGGCCGAGTCCCCCGGATAGCTGAAGGAGACCTTCTCGAAGCGGATCTCCCGCGGCTCCTCGGGCAACGCGTCGCCGCCGACAGGGATGGCCCGCTCGGCCGCCTCCTTGTACAGGCGTTGCAGGTCGCCCACGAACAGGGCCTCCTCGTGCAGCTGGTTCACCTCCAGCACGAGGCTGTCCAGGCTGCCGGAACCGGTGCGGATCGCGATCACGGCCGTGCCCGCCACCGACAGCGCCATCGCTCCCGCCAGCAACAGCCCGCCGAGCGTGGCGTACGTCGCCACTGTCGCGAGGCCCGTCCAGGCCGCCGCGATCAGTCCCGTGCGGGCCGCGAGCCGGGCCAGCCGGGCCTGCTCCGCCTCCGCCGTCTCCGACATGGCCCGGAAGTGGCGCAGCAGGAACGGGCCGACCCCATGCAAACGGATCTCCGGGGCGGCCGCCGGTTCGGTGAGCAGACCGCTGAGCAGATAGCCGGCGCGGGCGTGCTGCACCCAGGTGTGGAAGGACTCGTAGCGGCGCCTGGCGTTCGTCAGGGCGCTCCACGCGCTCGGCAGCGTCATGGTCACGAGCAGCGGAAGCAGAGCCGGGTGCAGCACGGTCAGCACGCTCGCGGCCGCGATCAGCGAGATCATCGCGTTCACCAGACGGGTCGCGTGCGCGATCATGCGCCGGGCCGAGGAGGCGCCGTACTGGGCGGTGTCCAGCAGCTTGTGGAAGGCGTGGTCCTCGATCGCCGACAGCTCCACCGCCGCCGCCCGCTCCAGGTACCGCTCCGTCGCCACCCGCTCCACCTTGGGCTCCAGGCGTCCGGTGGCGTACGTCGACGTGGCCCGCAGCAGCGTCTCGACCAGCATCACGGCGGCCAGCGTGACCAGTGCGGGGACGGCCTCGCGCAGCCGGGCCTCGATCGAACCGCCGGTCATCAGCCGGCCGAGGACGCTGTTCACCGCGAGCAGGCTCACCGCCTGGGCCACGCCCCGGCCCGCCTCGGCGGCCAGGACGACCCGCGCGGCCCGGCGGTCCGCCTGCCAGGCGAGCCGGAAGCTGGAGGCGAGCAGCGCGGGCAGCCGGGTGATCATGGCGCGGAAGTTCAGCTCCAGGAACGCGTCCGCGTGCTGGTTCCAGCCCATGTCGTAGCGCAGCGGCCCTCCGAAGAGCAGCTGTTCCGACTCGGACACCTCGGGCTTTTCCGCCTGGGCCTTCTTGCGCACCGTCGACCTCCCCCGATCGTGGACGAACGGCCACTATCGCGGGGGCGTGCCGGGTCGGGGCAGAGCGCGAGTCCGTTCGCGGTGAGCGAGCGGGCGTACGCCCAGCGTCAGGCTTTTGAAAGGGGACTGCGGCAGCGGGTCCATGCCCCGCGTCAGGGCTTTTCGGGGGAGCGCGGCTGAGGGCCTACGCGCTGACCGGACGCGACCAGGTCGGTGTCGTCCCCGTCAGCCGGCACAGCGTCAGGTAGAGGGGGATCGGCGGGGTGTACGGAACCGTGCCGTCCGGTCGGTGGATGAGGTCGGGGGAGCGCGGGGAGTCGGGGACGACCGCGCCTATGGCGTACCGGGCCGGAGCCGGCCACTCCAGGGCATGGTCGGAGTCCGAGGGAACGATCCACCACCAGTGCGCCTCGTCGGCGTACACGCATCCCACGCGGGGCAGTCGGGGCAGCACCAGCGGGCCGAAGTGGGCCGGCACCGCGACCGCGTCGCATCCCATCGGGGCCGTCATGCCGTCAGGGACGGTCAGGCGGCGGGTGCTCTCGGCGGGGTGCAGCCCGCGTGTCGTCCGTACGAGCGTGTCCATGCTGAGGACCAGACCCCGGCCGGATGCGACGCTCACGCCCTGCCCCACTCTCGGCCGGGTTCCAGCGGGGTGACGACCGCGTCCCCGGTTCCGTGGTGCGCCCGCTGAGCTGGGCCGGTCTCGTCGCCCGAGCCGTCGGTGGGGCCGCCGGGCTTCGGGCGGGTGCCCCAGCCCAGGTCGTTGCGGGGCTCTTCGTGATCGCGGTCGCTGTCGGCATCGTGGGTGGTGGCAGCCTCGTCGGCGATGTCGGCCGTGCGCGGCAGCTCCGCCCAGACCAGCAGCCCGGGTCCGTGCTCCTGGGCGCCCCAGGCGTGACAGAGGGCGTCGACGAGGAGCAGTCCCCTCCCGTGCTCCTCCTCGGGCCGCTGCGGGGACGGGTGGGGCTCACCCGGAGCGCATCCCTCGTCACGCACGGCTATGCGCACCACGTCGTCGCCGTCGTGCAGTTCACAGACGACGACATTGCTCGCGGTGTGCACGATCGCGTTGGTGACCAGTTCGGTGACGACCAGAGCGGCCGTGTCGCAGGTGTCCTCGCACACCGACCAGCCCGTCAGCCGGGCCCTCGTCAGGCGTCTGGCCTGCGCGGGAGAACCCGGATGTGCGGCCAGCTCGAAGCGGAACCGGCGCTCGGCAGCGGCCCTTTCGGGGTCCACCGTCGGGGCGGCACCGAGACCGAGGGGGCGGCCTGCGGCGGCGTCTGTTCCTAAGGGCGCGGACGGAATCACGCTTGCCACTATCGCCCCGCCGTGAACACTTGGCAAGTGTCACTCTGAAAAATGCAGAGTGCTGTGTGACGCTGTGGATGGCCGTGGCACACTGCTCGCAACAGCACGTGACACGGCGCCAGTTGGGATCGCCGGAGATCCGAACGGATCTTCGAATGGGTCTTCGCATGGCGCCGCATGGCTGTCAGCAGTCTTTGTCGATACCTCGCCGCCGGACCGACCGGGCGTCAACGCCCCGGTGTGGCCGGGCTGTCAGGGCTCTTCATGGAGGTGGAGCGTGAGCGAACCGCGGTCCGCGCCGACGGTCGGACAGGTCGTTCTCGGTCGACGCCTGCTGGATCTGCGGGAGCGCGCCGGGCTCAAGCGCGAGGAGGCCGCCCGCATCCTCCGCGTCGCCCCCGCCACCGTCCGCCGCATGGAGATGGCCGAGGTCGCGCTCAAAATCCCGTACCTCCAGCTGCTGCTGAAGGCATACGGCGTGTCCGACCGGGAGGCCGACGCCTTCGTCCAGCTGGCCGAGGAGGCCAACCAGCCCGGCTGGTGGCAGCGTTTCCACGACGTCCTGCCCGGCTGGTTCTCGATGCACGTCAGCCTCGAGGGGGCGGCCGCCCTCATCCGCCAGTACGAACCCCACTTCGTGCCGGGTCTGTTGCAGACCGAGGACTACGCCCGCGGGGTCCTGACCTCCGGGGCCGTCGGTCAGACCCGGCCGGAGGACATCGACGGCCTCGTCGAGCTGCGCATGCAACGCCAGGAACTGCTCACCCGTCAGGACGCGCCCCGGATCTGGGTCGTGATGGACGAAACCGTGCTGCGCCGCCCCGTCGGCGGCCCGGAGGTGATGCGTGCCCAGATCGACAAACTGCTCGACGCCACGAAGCTGCCCCACGTGACCCTTCAGGTCGCCCCGTTCGCCAACGGGCCGCACCCCGGCACGTACGGGCCCTTCGTGCTGTTCCGATTCGCCATGCCCGAACTTCCGGACATGGTCTACAGCGAGTACCTGACCGGCGCCGTCTACCTGGACGGGCGCACCGAGGTGGCGACCCACCTCGAGGTCATGGACCGCATGGCGGCGCAGGCCGCTACTGCACATCGCACGAAGGAGATCCTCCGGGATCTCCGCAAGGAGCTGTGAATGGATCGCATCAAGCCGCGCAAACAGGTCTACAACGGCATGCCCGCGCGTGACTTGGGCAGCGAAGGCTGGCACAAGCCGTGGAGCGGCGGCAACGGCGGGAACTGCCTGGAGGCGATGAAGCTCGCCGACGGCAGGATCGCCGTCCGTCAGTCCACCGACCCGGACGGTCCGGCGCTGATCTACACCACCGACGAGATGACGGCCTTCGTCGAGGGAGCGAAGGCGGGAAAGGCGGACTTCCTGCTGTCCTGACGTGATTGTCTTTATCTGAACTTCCTTATCGCTGAACTTCCTTATCGTGGTGCTGAATTGAACATCCTTTGTGCCTTACGGAGTGCCTCATGACCGGGCTGGACCCGAACGCGGCCGTCGAGATCGACACCAGCAGACCGCATCCCGCGCGGATGTACGACTGGTACCTCGGCGGCAAGGACAACTACCCCGTCGACGAGGCGATGGGCCGGCAGATGCTCGCCCTCGACCCGCGCGTGCCCGTGATGGCACGAGTCAACCGAGCCTTCATGCACCGGGCCACACGCTGGCTCGCCAAGAACGGCGTACGGCAGTTCCTGGACGTCGGTACGGGCATCCCGACCGAGCCGAACCTGCACCAGGTCGCCCAGCAGATCGCTCCCGACGCCCGCGTCGTCTACTGCGACAACGACCCGATCGTGCTGGCCCACGCGGCGGCCCTGCTGCGCAGTACGCCCGAGGGCGTCACCGAGTACCTCCAGGCCGACGTGCGGGATCCGGCCACCATCGTGGAGGGGGCCAGTAAGGTCCTGGACTTCTCCCGGCCCGTGGCCCTCTCCCTGGTCGCGCTGCTGCACTTCATCTCCGACGAGGACGGAGCGCTCGAACTCGTCCAGCGGCTGCTGTCCGAACTCCCGTCCGGCAGCTACCTGATGATGACCCACGCCACCGCCGACTTCACACCTGAGGAGTCGGCCGCGGCGACGGAGAAGCTGAAGGCCGCCGGCGTCACCCTGGCACTGCGCTCCCGCGAGCAGTTCGGCCGGTTCTTCGACGGACTCGAACTGGTCGAGCCCGGGGTCGCCGTGGTCCCCGAGTGGCATCCGGAACTCGGCGAGCCGGTTCCGGGGCAGGACGACGGGGTGATCCCGGGATACGGGGCGGTGGGGCGCAAGGCGTAGGCCGCAGGGCCCGGGCGAGGGGGCGCCCCGGGCCACGTACGGCTCCTGCGGCGGCACGGAGCACAGTGCTACTGAGGTGGCACGGCGCACGCCGCTACTGCGGCGGCAGCACGGCGCACAGCGCGTCGAGTGCCGCCGCGTACGCGTGCTCCGAGGGTGTCGCGTAGCCGACCACGAGCCCGTCGCGCACCGCCATGTCCGTCTCCGGGTGGCGGAACGCGGCCAGGCCGTCCAACGCGACGCCCTGCCATGTGGCCGCTTTGACGGCGGACCGCTCGGTGCCGGGCGGCAGCCGCAGCACCGCGTGCAGCCCGGCCGCCACCCCGGTGACCTCGATGTGCGGCGCCCGCTCGGCGAGCGCCGCGACGAGCCGGTCCCGGCGGCCCCGGTACCGCTGGCGCATGCGCCGCACATGACGGTCGTACGCACCGGAGGCGATGAAGTCCGCGAGGCTCAGCTGGTCCAGGGCGCTCACCCACGCCTCCCGCTCGCCCTTGGCCGCGAGGACGGCGCCGACGTACCGCTCCGGCAGGACCATCCACCCCAGTCGCAGCGCCGGTGACAGGCTCTTGCTGACGGAGCCGATGTGGATCACCCGCTCGGGGTCGAGGCCCTGGAGTGCGCCGACGGGCTTGCGGTCGTAGCGGAACTCGCCGTCGTAGTCGTCCTCGACGATCACCGCGTCACGCGCGCGTGCCCAGTCGATCACGGCGGCCCTGCGGGCGGCGTGCAGCGGGCCTCCGGTCGGGAACTGGTGGGCGGGCGTGAGCAGTACGGCCCGCTCGCGCTCCAGCCGCTCGACCCGCGCCCCGTGGTCGTCCAGGGGGAGGGGCACGGTCCGTACGCCCGCCTCCGTGAGCAGTCCCCGGTGGAAGTCCAGCCCGTACGCCTCCACGGCCAGCGGACCGCGCAGCACCCGGCCCCCGAAGAGCAGACGCAGCGCGTGCGCGAAGCCGGAGCAGACGACGATCCGGCCCGGCTCCGTGCGTACGCCACGCGCGCGTGCCAGGTACTCGGTGAGGGCCTCGCGCAGCTCGACGCGGCCGGCCGGGTCGCCGGGCCCGAACACCTGGTTGGGTGCCTGCTGGAGGGCCCGCCGGTAGGAGGTGGCCCAGGCCGATCGCGGGAAGGACGAGGCGTCCGGGGTGCCCTGGCGCAGGTCGTGTCGTGGTGCACGCGCGTGTGGAGGTGCCTTTTTGGGGACGCGTGCGGGCGGGCGCAGAGGTTCGGCCCGCTCGGCGACCCGGGTGCCCGAGCCCTGACGGGCGGTGAGCCAGCCCTCGGCGACCAGCTCCGCGTAGGCGTCCGCCACCGTGTTGCGGGCGACACCCAGGTCGGCGGCGAGCGAGCGGTAGGGCGGTAGCCGGGTGCCGGGCGCGAGTCGTCCGCTGCGTACGGCGTCGCGCAGCGCCCGGATGAGCGCGGCCCGCCGACCGCCCGGCCCGTCCAGCTCCAGATGCAGGTCGGCGCCTATGCCTTCCGCTGCATTGACCCATGAATCCGTCATCGGAATGCACCTTACAGGCGGTCTTTCCGGCTCATAGGTTGAGGGCATGACGACGACGCACCCGCCCGGGACCCACGAGGCTGAGACGCACACGCCTGAGACGCACACGCCTGGCACGAACATGCCCGAACAGACCCGCCTCGACTTCGCGAAAACCGCCCCCAAGGCCTTCCGCGCCCTCATCGGCTTCGACGCGGCCGCCCGTCAGGGCCTCGACCCGGCGCTCGTCGAACTGATCCAGATCCGCGCCTCGCACCTCAACCACTGCGCGTACTGCCTGCACATGCACACCAACGACGCACGCAAGGCCGGCGAGAGCGAGGACCGGCTGCACATGGTCCCCGTGTGGCGCGAGGCCCGGCACTTCTTCACCGAGCGGGAGCAGGCCGCCCTCGCTCTGACGGAGGCGGTCACCCTCGTGGCGGACGGCGGTGTCCCGGACGACGTCTACGCCCGCGCGGCGGCGGAGTTCGACGAGGAGGAACTGGCCCAGGTGCTGGCCGTGATCTGCACGATCAACACCTGGAACCGCGTGGCCCTGGCCACGGCAAAGGTGGCGGGCACGGACGAGCGCCGCTGACCCCGCCCCCTGTTCTCACACGGCCATCGGCCGGTCGTACGGCGATATCGGCGCCGGCAGCCGCGAACTCCCCGTCAGATGACGGTCGACAGCCTCCGCCACCGCACGCCCCTCCGCGATCGCCCACACGATCAGCGACTGCCCGCGCCCGGCGTCCCCGGCGACGAACACCCCCGGCACGTTCGTCGCGAAGTCGGCGTCCCGCGTGATCGTGCCGCGCGGCTCCAGCTCGAGGCCCAGCTGATCGATGAGTCCGTCCGCGCGGTCGGGCCCGGAGAAGCCCAGGGCGAGCAGCACGAGGTCGACGGGGAGCGCCCGCGCGGTACCCGGCTTCGGGCGCCGCCCCGCGTCCACCTCGACCAGGTGCAGCGACCGCACCTGCCCGTCCTCGTCGCCGGTGAAGCGGAGCGTGGACGCCGCGAACAGCCGCGCGTCCGCGTCCGCCGCCGGCGCGGTCCGCAGATCGCCGGCCTCCTCGTGCGCGGCCGACAGCCGGTAGATCTTCGGGTACGTCGGCCAGGGCTCCGCGTCCTCGTCGCGCTCCGCGCCCGGCTGGGCGTAGATGTCCAGCTGGGTCACGGACGCGGCACCCTCCCGCACCGCCGTCCCCAGACAGTCCGCCCCGGTGTCGCCGCCGCCCACGATCACGACATGCTTCCCGGCGGCGGACATCGGCGAAGCCTCCAGGTCGCCCTCGCACACCCGGTTGGACAGCGGCAGATACTCCATCGCCTGGTGTATCCCGGACAATTCCCGACCCGGTACCGGAAGTTCCCGCCACGCCGTCGCCCCGGTGGCGATCACCACGGCGTCGTACCGGGCCCGCACCTCGGAGGCTGCGACATCCCGGCCGACCGCCGTCGACGTACGGAACTTGGTCCCCTCGGCGCGCATCTGCTCGATCCGCCGTTCCAGATGCCGCTTCTCCATCTTGAACTCGGGGATGCCGTACCGCATCAGCCCGCCGAGCCGGTCGTCCTTCTCGTACACGGCGACGGTGTGGCCCGCCCGGGTCAGCTGCTGCGCCGCGGCGAGCCCCGTCGGGCCGGAGCCGATGACCGCGACGGTCCGCCCCGAGAGCCGGTCCGGCGGCCGGGGCGGCACGAACCCGTCCTCCCAGGCCCGGTCGGCGACAGCGCACTCGACGTTCTTGATGGTGACCGCGGGCTGGTTGATGGCGAGGACACACCCCGCCTCGCACGGCGCCGGACACAACCGCCCGGTGAACTCGGGGAAGTTGTTCGTGGCGTGCAGCCGGTCGCTCGCCGCCCGCCAATCCTCCCTGGAGACCAGGTCGTTCCACTCGGGGATCAGATTGCCGAGCGGGCAGGCGTCGTGACAGAACGGGACGCCGCAGTCCATACATCGGTCGGCCTGTTTGCTGATGATGGGCAACAGCGCCCCGGGGACGTACACCTCGTCCCAGTCCCGGACCCGCTCCTCGACCGGCCGACGGGGCCAGTCCTGGCGCGGTGTGGTCATGAATCCCTTGGGATCGGCCATGGCCGTCTTCCTTGCAATACGGGTACGACGGGCTGCCGAGCGTCGCCGGGCGGCACTCTTTCGGCCACGATACGTCCCATCGGCCACAGACGCAGGAGCCCGGTCACCTTCCGAGACAGCGCTTTCTCCCGCAGGGGCCACGGGTCCCGACCGGTTTCTGCCTCCCTCAGGCGAGCGCCAGCGCGTACGAGAGCGCGGCGGCCGCGGAGGCGACCGTGCGGACGTGGTTCCACGCCGTCCACCGGCGCAGGTACGAGGGCCAGTAGGCGGCCGCCTCGGGGGTGCCCGGGTCCAGCCGCATCAGCGCGTCGTTGCGCGGCACGTTGGCGACGACGGTCACCCCGAACGCGCCGACCAGATACAGCGCGCTGCCCAGCAGCAGCTCCACCGCTCCGTCGTCCGGCCACAGTACGAACGTCACCACCGCGGTCACCGCGCACAGCCCCGCCGATCCGAGGAACACGATCATGAACGGCGGTTTCAGGGCGGCCCTGTTGATCGCGTTCATCGCGGCGACACCCTGCACGGGCGGCAGCTGCGCGAGCCCTCTCATCACGAAGGTGGAGAAGGCGCAGAAGGTCCCGGCCACCAGCCCGGTCCCGAGCACGCCCAGCAGCGCCAGTACGGCATACGGCTCCTCGCTCATGTCAACGTCAACTCCCTCGTCGAACCGAGATCCTTCCCGCCCCGACCCGTCACGACCAGTGAATTCCGGCACGGGCACGGTGACCATGGCCGAGGAGCGCGCGGGCATCCGCCCGCGTCCAGCCCACGGCCCGCCTCATCCGGCGAAGCCGATCCGCCCCTCCCATCCCCATGCCCGCAGCACGGCCTCCACCCCCGCCGCGATCCGCCGCCGCGCCTCGTGCCGCGGCAGCCCGCTCATCAGCAGCTGGTCGTACGGCGTGTCCAGGTGCCGTACGGAGGCCACGACCGCCGACACCACCGCCACCTCGGACAGCGCCCGCCCGGCCGCGCTCCGCCCGACCCGCCCGCTGCCCCGGAGCGAGGCGTGCGTGGCGATCGCCCGGGCCCGGTCCTCCGGGCAGCCGGGAAGCAGGCGCCGTATCTCCGCCGCGAATGCCTCCGTGAACCGCATGTCCTGCGCCGCCCGCCGCAAGGCGTCCCTCGCCCGCCGTCGCCGACGGGCCTCCGCGTCCGCCAGGCACCGCTCCTCGGCCCGCGCCAGCCCCGCTTCCTCGACGAGGACGCCCTGTCGCTCGTAGCGCCCCTTGCGCCGGTTGAAGCGCACGACCACCGCCGACAGCGTGCTCTCCTCCCGCGATCTGCGCGTCAGCGCCGTGTCCCCGCGCGGCAGGAAGGCCAGGTGGCCGAGATCGGCGCAGTCGAGGCACCGGGGCGCACCGTCCTCCAGCACGAGCAGCGGCAGCGGGCCCCGGCGGCACTCGGCACAGTGTTTCCTCCTGATCGGCTGGATGACGAGAAGTCCGGTCCGGGGCGGGGGAGTAGCGAGGGCTGCCATACAGGGTTCATTCCCCTCGGCGGGCCGGGAACCGGTCCGCTTCTCCGGCGTCGAGCGCGACGCGTTCCGACCGGCGACTGACGCATCATGGGCCGTGTGCGACTTGAAGCGATCACCTGGGACCGGCTCGGCGACCTCCTCGCCGAGCGGCTGCTCGACCTGAAACCGGACGACGGCAGTCCCTGGCCGCGCATCGCCTTCGACGGCGCCCCGGCGGCCCGCCCCGGAGACCTCGCGGCACGGGTCGCCGAAGCCCTCCGTGTGCGCGGCCGCCCCTCGCTGACCGTCGACACACACGGCTTCCTGCGACCCGCCTCGCTCCGCCTGGAGTACGGCCACCAGGACGTGGAGGCCTACTACAACGGCTGGTTCGACACCGGCGCCCTCTGGCGCGAGGTGTTCGGCCCCCTCGAATCCGGCGGCGACGGGCGGATCCTGCCCGACTTCTGGGATCCCGCCACGGACCGCGCCACCCGCAGCCCCTACGTCCCACTCCCGCCCGGCGGCTTCCTTCTCCTGCACGGCCCCCTCCTGCTGCGCCACTGGTTCCCCTTCGACCTGGCCGTCCACGTCCTCCTCTCCCCGGGCGCCCTGCGCCGCCGCACCCCCGGGACCGACCACTGGACCCTCCACGCCTTCGAGCGCTACGAGCAGGAGACCGACCCCGTCGGCACGGCCGACGTCCTCGTGCGCGCCGACGACCCACGCCATCCGGCCTGGAGCGGCCTGCCCGGAGCATCGGACTGAAATCCGGGAAACCGCTTTTACATGCGCATGCATGTAAGTACGCTGTTCGGCATGACGACCTCCACCGCACCTTCCGTCTCCTTCGACGACTCCGTCCGCGCCCTCCTCGACGGCAAGAACTTCGCCGGCGTCGCCACCCTCGGCCCCGACGGCGCCCCGCAGAACTCGGTGGTCTGGATCAAACGCGAGGGCGACACCGTGCTCTTCTCCTCCACCGACGGACGCCAGAAGGTGCGCAACCTCCGCCGCGACCCCCGCATCAGCCTCTCGGTGTTCGACCTCGCCAACCCCTACACCTCCGTCGAGATCCGCGGCACCGCCGAGATCCTCCCGGACGAGGGCAAGCGGCTTCCGCACGAGCTCTCGCACAAGTACCTCGGCATCGACCCGCCCGCCGAGAAGGACGACGAGGTCCGCGTGATCATCCGTGTCGTGCCGCGGAAGATCGTGGCTTTCTCGGCCTGAGGACTCGGGCCGCGCGGTGCGCCGAACACCCGCCGGGCTCGGGGTGCGTCGGCCCGAAGGGGCGGCGAGAATGTAGGGCAACGGGACAAGGCGGTGCGTCCGCGCCGCGCCGGCCGTCCGGCACCGGAGGTGCTCCATGACCACCGCCCGAGACATCATGCACCGCGGTGCCCAGTGGATCCCCGCCCACGAAACCCTGGACCGGGCCGCCCAGCTGATGCGTGACCTGAACGTGGGAGCCCTGCCGATCAGCGACCAGAACGAACGGCTCTGCGGCATCCTCACCGACCGCGACATCGTCGTCGGCTGCGTGGCGCTGGGGCACGACCCCGCCAAGACGACCGCCGGCGAACTGGCCCAGGGCACGCCCCGCTGGATCGACGCGGGCGCCGACGTCAGCGAGGTGCTCCACGAGATGCAGGAGCACCAGATCCGCCGGCTCCCCGTCATCGACAACAAGCGCCTCGTCGGCATGATCAGCGAGTCCGACCTGGCCCAGCACCTCTCGGAGGACCAGATCGGCTCCTGGGCCGAGAGCGTCTACGCCAGGACCACCCCACACTGACACCGGCCCAGGTCGTGGGAGGGGTCAGAGCCAGCCGTTGCGCCGGAAGCCGCGGTACAGCGCCAGACAGGCGACGGATATGACGCCGATGACCATGCCGTAGCCGTACCGCCAGTGGAGCTCCGGCATGTGCTTGAAGTTCATGCCGTACACCCCGCACACCATCGTGGGCACGGCGACGATCGCGGCCCACGCCGTGATCTTCCGCATGTCCTCGTTCTGCGCGACCGTGACCTGTGCCAGATGGGCCTGGAGGATCGAGTTGAGCAGTTCGTCGAAGGCGGCGATCTGCTCCGTGGCCCGCAGCAGATGGTCGGAGACGTCGCGGAAGTACGCCTGTATCTCCGGTTCGACCACCCGGGTCGGCCGCTCCGCCAGATCCCGGAGCGGACGTCCGAGCGGCACCACCGCCCGCTTCAGCTCCAGCAGTTCGCGCTTGAGCTGGTAGATGCGGCCCGGGTCGGCCCGCGCGCCGTTCTCCGCGAAGACGTCCGTCTCCACCTGGTCGATGTCCGCCTGCACCGCGTCGATGACGTTGAGATAGTCGTCGACCACATGGTCCGCGATCGCGTGCAGCACCGCCGACGGGCCCTTGGTGAGCTGGTCCGGATCCGACTCCAGTTCCTCCCGCAGCGGACCCAGCGAGCCGTGCCGGCCGTGGCGCACCGTGATGGCGAAGTCGCGGCCGACGAACACCATGATCTCGCCGGTGTTCACCACCTCGCTCGTCGCGGTGAGTTCCTCGTGCTCGACGTAGCAGACCGTCTTGAACACCGCGAACAGCGTCTCGCCGTACCGCTCCACCTTCGGACGCTGATGGGCCTCGACGGCGTCCTCGACCGCCAGCGGGTGCAGGTCGAAGAGCTCGGCGATGCCCGCGAACTCCCGGTTCGTGGGTTCGTGGAGACCTAGCCACACGAAACCGTCACCGCTCTTGCGCACCCGCTCGAGGGTGTCGACCAGATCGCCGGGGGCCGGGGCCCGGACCCCGTCCCGGTAGGCCACGCAGTTCACGACCGAGGAGCCCAGCGGGGACCGGGCCGGGTGGCTCAGGTCGACACGCGGGCGCCGCCGGGCCAGCCGTGCCACCTTGCGGAGGCCGCCGACCCTGCCGAGGCTCGTGACCTTCCGCAGATTCCCTGCCATGGACATCTGGATCTCCTTGCGTGGATCTCCTCGCACCGCATTCCTGCGCCTTGACGCGCCAGTTTGCCAGGCCGACGTAGGTGCCGGGTAAGCCTGTGGAAACGGAGTGTTCCGCTTTGTTCCCGGCTGTGGACGACGGGGTCTCGGTCACCGTGTGCGACGGCCGGTTGTCGCCAAGCGCGCCGCCCCGTCGTGCCGGAGCGTCGACCATGTCGGACAAGTCGAGCAACTGGGATGATCGTGCCATGACGCGAACCGACGGGTACCTCCTCGACAACCAGCAGGCCGAGGCGGCAGAGCGCTTCGACGCCTTCGCGGCCCTCTTCGACCCCACGACGTTCCGGCACCTCGAGGGATTCGGTATCGGCTCAGGCTGGCGCTGCTGGGAGGTCGGCGCCGGCGGCACCTCGGTGGTGTCCTGGCTCGCCAAGAAGGTCGGGCCGACCGGCAAGGTGGTCGCGACCGACATCGACACCTCCCGGCTGACCCCCGCCGCCCGCCCGCCGGTCGAGGTGCGCGTGCACGACGTCGGCGCGCAGGAGCCGCCGGGGGAGGGCTTCGACCTGGTGCACGCCCGGCTCGTCCTGGTCCACGTGCCCGACCGGGACCGGGCGTTGCGGTCCATGGTCAAGGCCCTGCGCCCCGGCGGACGGCTCCTGATCGAGGACGCCGACCCCGCCCTTCAGCCCCTGACCTGCCCCGACGAGTACGGCCCCGAGCAGCAGCTGGCCAACCGGCTGCGGCACGGCTTCCGACAGCTCCTCGCCGACTGCGGCGCCGACCTGTCGTACGGCCGCAGGCTTCCGCGTCTGATGCGCGAGGCCGGGCTGCGCGGCGTGACGGCCGAGGCCTACTTCCCGATCGCCTCGCCCGCCTGCGCCGCCCTGGAGTCCGCGACGATCCGTCAGATTCGCGACGACCTCGTCGCCGCCGGCCTCGCCACCCACCAGGACATCGACCGCCACCTCGCGAACGTGGCGTCCGGCAGCATGGACCTGGCCACGGCGCCGATGATCTCGGCGTGGGGGCGGAAGCCGTGAGAGGGGATGCTGTCAGAGGGGTGTCCGCGGCGAGGCGGGGGCGGGCGCTGCGGCGTCGGTGAGGCGCGTGCCGCTACGTCGGTGAGGGCGTGCGCCGCCACGTCGCCGAGGATGCGTGCCGTCACGTCGGTGAGGGCGTGCGCCGCCACGTCGCCGAGGATGCGTGCCGTCACGTCGGTGAGGGCGTGCGCCGCTGTCGCCGAGGATGCGTGCCGCTACGTAGCCGAACGCGGTCGGCCGCCCACACGCTCCACCGCGCGTGCCCCCGCTCGGCACCCTTCCGCCGCGGCGTCCTGTGGCTCGGCCCCCGCCAGCAGCGCGGCGAGGAACGCTCCCGTGAAGGCGTCGCCGGCCCCCGTGGTGTCCCGGGGAGCCGCCGGCCGGGCGGGGACACGGGCCAGTACGGCGCCGTCGCGGGCCACCAGCGCACCGTCCGCGCCCTGTTTGGCGACCACCAGCGGAATGTGGCGGCTCAGCTTGGCCGCGGCGTCCGCCGCATCCGGCAACCCCGTCAGCAGACATGCCTCGTCACGGCTGGGCAGCAGGACGTCCACCCCGTCGACGAGCGCCAGGAAACGGTCGACGCCCAGCTCCACCAGGAAACCCGCCGAAGCCGGATCCAGACTCACCGGCACCCCCCGCGCGCGTGCCGACTTCAGCGCCTCCGCCACTACTGCCCGCCCCGTGGCGGAGAACAGCAGGTAACCCGACAGGTGCAGCCGGACGACCCCGTCGAGCAACGCCTCCGACCAGTCACGGGGCGCGAGCCGCAGGGACGCGCCGCTGTCCGTGAGGAACGTCCGCTCGGCCGAGGCGTCCGTGTCCACCAGACAGACCACCGTCCCGGTCGGGGCCTCGGGGTCGACGACGAGCAGGGGCCGCACCCCACAGGCGACCAGCTCCCGCTCGTGCCACGCCGCGCTGTCGCCGCCCACCCGGCCGAGCAGACGTACGTCCGCACACCCCCAATGCGCCGCCCAGCACGCCACATTGGCGCCCGCCCCACCCGGCAGGGTCCGCACGGCGGCGGCAGTGTCGGTGCCCGGGGCGAGCGGCCCCCGGTGCCGGGCGACGACGTCCGTGACCACGTCCCCGACGACCAGCAGCGCACCGTCCCGGCGCATGGTCATGCCCCGGCCCAGGCCGCCGCGATCCGCCCCGCCAGCCGTACGTTGCCGCGCACCGCCGCCAGATTCGCGCTCAGCGAGGCACCGTCGGTGTGCCGTACCAGGTAGCCCAGCAGGAACGGTGTGACCGCCTGTCCGGTGATCCCCTCCGCCTCGCACGCGTGCAGCGCGTCGGCGAGCACACGCGCGTGCAGCTCGGGATCCAGCTGCTCCTCCTCGGGAACCGGGTTGGCGACGATCAGTGCCGACTCCGGGACGTTCAACGTGTCCTGCGCTCGCATCACCTCCGCCACCTGCTGCGGTGTGTCCAGCGTCCACTCCACGGGATGTCCGGAGTCGGACAGGTAGAAGCCGGGGAAACGGTCCGTGCCGTAGCCGGCCACCGCGACGCCCAGCGTCTCCAGCCGCTGCAGGGTCGCCGGGACGTCGAGGATCGACTTCACGCCCGCGCACACCACCGTGATCCGCGTCCGCGCGAGGAGGCCCAGGTCGGCCGACTCGTCCTGCGTCACCGTCCACTCCCGGTGCACCCCGCCGAGCCCCCCGGTCGCGAACACCCGGACCCCGGCCCGCGCCGTCAGCAGCGCGGTCGCCGACACCGTCGTCGCCCCGCTCGCCCCGGAGGCCACCGCGAGCGGCAGGTCGCGATGACCCAGCTTGCGGATGCCGTCCTCGTTGGCGACCCGCTCCAACTGCTCCTTGTCCAGGCCCACATGGGGCCGCCCGTTCAGCACGGCGATGGTCGCCGGCACGGCACCCTCCTGCCGCACGGCCGCCTCCAGCTCCAGGGCCACCTGTAGGTTGCGCGGGCGCGGCAGCCCGTGCGCGATGATCGTGGACTCCAGGGCCACCACGGGGCGACGCGCGTCGATCGCGTCCCGCACCTCATCCGACACCACCAGCACCACGCGCCTGCCTCCTGTCCGTCGGTCCTCCCTCATCCCTGGCGAGCGGCACGCCCGGTCAAACCCGTGCGACCTGTGGGGGAGGACACCCATCCGCGATGCATGACGGGCCCGCCGAGCGCGACTGCCTCAGAACAGCGGCTCGGGCAGGACCCCCTCCAGAGCGAGCAGCTTCCGTTTGGTCTCCAGACCGCCCCCGAAACCGCCGATGCCGCCGTCGCTCTCCACGACCCGATGGCAGGGCACGACGACCGGCAGCGGGTTGGAGCCCATGGCCACGCCCACCGCCTGGGCGGCGCCCGGCTGGCCGACCCGGCCGGCCAGCTCGCCGTAGCCGACGACCGCGCCGCACGGGACGCCTGAGGCCAGTTCGCGCAGCACCTCCCGGTTGAAGCCCGAGATCAGCGACCAGTCCAGCGGCAGCTCGAAGTCACGCCGCCTCCCCGCGAAGTACGCCTCGACCTGACGTATCGCCTCGGCCAGCAGCGGGGAGCCGGGCGCCTCGACGGGCTCGGTGCCCAGCCGGGACGCGAGGCGGGCCAGGGCCGTGTCGCGCACGGATTCCGTGGCGTGGAAGACGACGTTGACCAGCCCCTCGTGGGTCGCGGCCAGCAACAGCGGACCGATGTCGGTGCCGATGACGGTCCACACAACCTGCTGCTCGTACTGCCCATGGCTGTCCATGCGCCCACCGTACGACTCGCCACTGACAACGCCCCGGCGCCCGGACACCGACCCGGGCTCCGAGGCGTGGCAGGGTCGCGATCCTGGGTGGACCAGAACCCCGGAGCGGGTCAGAACCCGGACGTCAGCGCCTCCCGCACCACGTCGGGCTTGTTGGTGATGATGCCGTCGACGCCGTACCCGGCGACGGTCCGGGCGGTGTCCGCGTCGTTGACGGTCCAGGTGAAGACCTCCATCGGGCTGCCGTGCGGTCCCATGAACGCGTGGACGGCGGAGACGTACCCCCGGGAGATGGAGCTGTACGAGGGATTGACCTGGTCGGCGAACTCGGCGTACCCGGGCAGGTCCGCCATGGACGGCGTACCGAGGAAGCCGGTTTTGAGGCCGGGCTTCAGCTCGTGGACGGTGCGCACGCTGTCCGTGCTGAAGCTCTGGACGATCAGCCGGTCCACGAGGTGCCATTCGTCGAGCCAGCCCTCGTTGCTGAGCAGCTTGAGGGTCTGCCGCTCGATGCCCGGATACAGCTCGGGATTCTTGATCTCCAGCAGCAGCTTCTGGTGGTGGCGCTCGACGCGGTCCACGTACTGCTCCAGCGTCGGCACGCGCGCGCCCGCGTACGTGGGGCCGAACCAGCTGCCCGCGTCGAGACGCGCGATCTCGGCGGTGGTGAAGTCCTTCACCTTCCAGGGGGCACGGTTCGGGAACACCTCCTCCACATTCGTGGTGCGCCGGAGGGTGTCGTCGTGGATCACCACGAGTTCGCCGTCCCTGGTGCGCTGGACGTCGTTCTCCACCCACGCGACGCCCAGCTCGGCCGCCTTGTCGACGGCGGCCAGCGTGTTCTCGGGGGCGAGCGCGGAAGCGCCCCGGTGCGCGATGACGGAAGGCCGTGTGGCGATGCCCGCCCGGGCGTGGGGGGCGGGGAGCAGGAAGGCGGCGGTACCCAGGAGTGCGGTGGTCGTGGCCGCAACTGCGCGCGCGTGCATGCGTACTCCTCGCGTCTGATGATCACGGACAGCTCAACTCTGACAGCAGAGGGTCAACAGTGGAGGGGTGCAGGATGACCACAGAAGGAACGGCGTTTCCCAAGCCCGCACACTGGTGCCGCACATGTGGGGCAAGGACGTGTTTCTTTGCGGGAAAATCGTTCGACCATTCCGGTGGGGGTCATACTCTTTTTCGTCAACCCTGGCCGCTCGTGCGGCCCTGGCAGGGGGCGCATTCCAGGGATTTCCGGAACACAACAGGGCGGAAGGGCAGCTGCGTATGCAGGGCACGGTCGACGGATTCAGCTACGGCCTCGTCACACCACTGGTGGCCTACCTCATGGCCTGCCTCGGCGGTGCTCTCGGCCTGCGCTGCACCACCCGGGCCCTGCTGGTCACCCACTCGTGGCGCCCCGGCTGGCTGGCCCTCGCCTCGGCCGCGATCGGCTCCGGCATCTGGACCATGCACTTCGTCGCGATGATGGGCTTCACCGTCGAAGGGGCGCCGATCCACTACGACAAACCGATGACGTACGCCAGCCTCGGCGTCGCCATCGTGATGGTGGGAGTCGGGATCTTCATCGTCGGCTACAAGGGCGCTTCAGGAACGGCCCTGTTCACCGGAGGCACCATCACCGGCCTGGGCATCGCCTCGATGCACTACCTCGGCATGGCCGGCATGCGCCTCAACGGGACGCTGGAGTACAACACCGTCACCGTCGCCGCCTCCGTCGTCATAGCGATGGTGGCGGCCACCGCCGCCCTGTGGGCGGCCGGACAGGTCAGAGGGTTTCTGTGGAGCGTGGGGGCGAGCCTCGTCATGGGGCTGGCCGTCAGCGGAATGCACTACACGGGCATGGCCGCGTTGAGCGTCCACGTCCACGGCACGGGCGCACCCGCCACGGGGGACTCGCCCGCCGGCCTGCTCGCGCCGATGCTGATCGGCCCGCTCGCCTTCCTGTGCCTCGCGGGCGTCGTGGTGCTCCGCGACCCCCTGATGGTCATGGGCAAGCCGAACTGGGCCCCCGTCGAGCACAAGCCGGGCGTACCGGCGCACACTCCGTTCCACCACACCGCCCGACGCGCCCCCCTGCGTCCCCGCAAGAAGGTCGGCCACCAGGAGTCCCGCGCCCCGCAGAACCGCTGACCGGACCCGGTTGTCAGTGGCGGGTCGTACGGTGGATCCCATGCGGCCCGTTTCCCACATCGAACGCACGGTGGCGCCCTTCGAGGTCGTCAGCCCCTACCAGCCCAGCGGCGACCAGCCGGCGGCCATCGCCGAGCTGGCCAAGCGCATCGAGGCAGGTGAGAAGGACGTCGTCCTCCTGGGCGCGACCGGCACCGGCAAGTCCGCCACCACCGCGTGGATGATCGAGAAGCTCCAGCGCCCCACCCTCGTGATGGCGCCGAACAAGACGCTGGCCGCCCAGCTGGCGAACGAGTTCCGCGAGCTGCTGCCGAACAACGCCGTCGAGTACTTCGTCTCGTACTACGACTACTACCAGCCCGAGGCGTACGTCCCGCAGTCGGACACCTACATCGAGAAGGACTCCTCGATCAACGAGGAGGTCGAACGCCTGCGCCACTCCGCGACCAACTCCCTGCTCACCCGCCGTGACGTCGTCGTGGTCGCCTCCGTCTCCTGCATCTACGGCCTCGGTACTCCACAGGAGTACGTGGACCGCATGGTCCCCCTCCGGGTCGGCGACGAGATCGACCGGGACGAGCTGCTGCGCCGCTTCGTCGACATCCAGTACACGCGCAATGACATGGCGTTCAGCCGCGGCACCTTCCGCGTCCGGGGCGACACCATCGAGATCTTCCCGGTCTACGAGGAGCTCGCCGTCCGCATCGAGATGTTCGGCGACGAGATCGAGGCCCTGTCGACGCTCCACCCGCTCACCGGCGAGATCATCAGCGACGACGAGCATCTGTACGTCTTCCCGGCCTCCCACTACGTCGCCGGCCCCGAGCGCCTGGAGCGGGCCGTCAACGACATAGAGAAGGAACTCGGCGAGCGCCTGGCCGAGCTGGAGAAGCAGGGCAAGCTCCTGGAGGCCCAGCGCCTGCGGATGCGCACGACGTACGACATCGAGATGCTCCGCCAGATCGGATCCTGCTCCGGCGTCGAGAACTACTCGATGCACTTCGACGGCCGCTCGCCCGGCTCCGCGCCGAACACCCTGCTCGACTACTTCCCGGACGACTTCCTCCTCGTCATCGACGAGTCCCACGTCACCGTTCCGCAGATCGGCGCCATGTACGAAGGTGACGCCTCCCGCAAGCGCACCCTCGTCGATCATGGCTTCCGTCTGCCCTCCGCCCTCGACAACCGTCCCCTGAAGTGGGAGGAGTTCCAGGAGCGCATCGGGCAGAGCGTGTATCTGTCGGCGACGCCCGGAAAGTACGAGCTCTCGCGCGGCGACGGCGTCGTCGAGCAGATCATCCGCCCCACCGGCCTCATCGACCCGGAGGTCGTCGTCAAGCCCACCGAAGGGCAGATCGACGACCTGGTGCACGAGATCCGCACCCGTGTCGAGAAGGACGAACGCGTCCTGGTCACCACGCTCACCAAGAAGATGGCCGAGGACCTCACGGCCTACTTCCTGGAGCTCGGCATCCACGTGCGCTACCTGCACAGCGACGTCGACACGCTGCGCCGCGTCGAGCTGCTGCGTGAACTGCGCGCCGGCGAGTTCGACGTCCTGGTCGGCATCAACCTCCTGCGGGAGGGCCTCGACCTGCCCGAGGTGTCCCTGGTGGCGATCCTCGACGCCGACAAGGAGGGCTTCCTGCGCTCCGGCACCTCGCTGATCCAGACCATCGGCCGAGCGGCGCGCAACGTCTCCGGCCAGGTCCACATGTACGCCGACAAGATCACGCCTGGCATGGAGCGGGCCATCGACGAGACCAACCGCCGCCGCGAGAAGCAGGTCGCCTACAACAAGGCGAAGGGCATCGACCCGCAGCCGCTCCGAAAGAAGATCAACGACATCGTCGCGCAGATCGCCCGCGAGGACGTCGACACCGAGCAGCTGCTCGGCACGGGCTACCGCGCGAAGAAGGACGGCCGCGGCACCAAGGCCCCGGTGCCCGCCCTCGGCGACAAGGCGGCCAAGGGCGCGAAGTCCGCGAAGGCCGCGAAGGGCAAGGCCAAGGAGACCGTGCCGACCGACCGTCCGGCGGCCGAACTCGCCGAGCAGATCGAGGAGCTGACGGAGCGCATGCGCGCCGCCGCCGCCGACCTCCAGTTCGAGATCGCGGCCCGGCTGCGCGACGAGGTGTCCGAAATGAAGAAGGAGCTGCGCCAGATGAAGGAGGCGGGCCTGGCCTGACCTTCCGTCCCGCCGGACCCAGGCGTAGCGCGCTGTGTTGCAAGACCGACACAAAGTGCGGGCCTGGGTACGGCACTGTCAGTGCCCCTGCGTAGTGTTCTGGTCAACCGCGGCGCTCCGCGGCAACAGGGGACAGTTCGAGAGGGGAATCAGCGCGTGACCGTCAACATGACCAAGGGTCAGGCCATCAGTCTGCAGAAGAACGACGGGGGCAGCCTGACCGCGGTGCGCATGGGTCTCGGCTGGCAGGCGGCTCCGCGGCGCGGCCTGTTCGGCTCGCGTACGAGGGAGATCGACCTCGACGCCTCGGCCGTCCTGTTCGCGGACAAGCAGCCGGTCGACGTCGTCTTCTTCCGCCACCTCGTGAGCGACGACGGCTCCGTGCGCCACACGGGCGACAACCTCGTCGGCGGTGTCGGCCAGGGCGGCGACGACGAGGCGATCCTCGTCGACCTGCAGCGCATCCCGGTCCACATCGACCAGATCGTCTTCACCGTGAACTCCTTCACGGGCCAGACCTTCCAGGAAGTGCAGAACGCGTTCTGCCGCCTGGTCGACGAGACCAACGGTCAGGAGCTCGCCCGGTACACGCTCGCGGGCGGCGGCGCCTACACGGCCCAGATCATGGCGAAGGTGCACCGGACGGGCCCGGGCTGGACGATGACGGCCATCGGCACCCCGGCCAACGGCCGCACCTTCCAGGACCTGATGCCGTCGATCCTGCCGCACCTGTAGGACGCCCGGCGAGCAGCAAAGAACACCACAACGACACAGGGGGACGAAAGGCGATGACGGCCGAGCTGGTGCGGGGGCAGAACCACCCGCTCTCCCAGGCCCGCCTAGAGATCCGGGTCTCGGCCGGCAAGCCGGTCGTGGTCGGCGCCACGCTCGGCGACGAGCACGGCAAGGTCCACGGCGTCGAGTGGGTGGCGCACCCCGGCGCGCCCACCCTGCCCGGGCTCGAGGTCTCCCGGCAGGCGGCAGCCGACCACCGGCTCGCGGTGGACCTGGACGCCGTGCCGGAAGCCGTCCACCGTGTCACCGTGCTGCTCGCCCTGCCCAGCGGCGTCGGCGGACCGCTCAGCTTCGGAGTGGTCGCCGCTCCCTTCGTCGCGGTCACCGCACCGGACGGCACCGAGATCGCCAGCTACACCGTCACCGGTCTGGAAGCCGAGTCGGCGGTCGTCGTGCTGGAGCTCTACCGCCGCCAGGGCGCCTGGAAGGTGCGCGCCGTCGGCCAGGGCTACGCCGGCGGACTCGGCGAGCTCTTCGCGGACCAGGGCGTCCCGCAGGCCCAGCAGCTCGCGAGCAGCATCAACGAGGCGGTCGCCCAGGGCCTGGCCCGCTCCGTCGCGGCCCCGCCGCCGCGTACGGCCGACGGCGACCGCTCCCGGCAGGCGGCCGCACCGGCGCTCGGCCCGGACCAGGGCGGCTCGCCCTACGCGACTCAGGATCAGGGCGGCTCGCCCTACGCGGCCCCGGGCCAGAGCACCGCGGGAACACCCGCGGGCTACCCGGCAGGCGCGTCCCCCGCGGACTCCTCCACCGCCGGCCAACCGACCACGCCCACCGTCGGCGGCCCGATCGACTACAGCCCCCCGCGCCGTCAGAACGCGGCTCCGCCTCCGCCTCCGCCCACCGCACCCCCGGCTGAGCCCGGACAGCCCGCGCGGCCCGTCGCCGGTGACGCGACCGGCTGGACCATGGAGGAGCGGCTCTACAACCAGGTGTGGGGCATGTTCGAGGACCTGGCTCGCACCGCTGCCGCCTACCGCAGTGCCGTCGACTTCGCCGAGTCCCGCATGGAGAAGGAGCTCGACCAGGTCCTGTCCGACCCGCGCAGCCGCATCGGCGGGCAGGGAGACGCCGCCCGTGAGGCGGCCCGCGCGAAACACGCCCAGCTCGTCGACCAGGCCCAGCAGGCCCTGGACCGGGACATCGCCCAGCTCGCTGCGGAGGCCGAGGTCGTCGAACCCGCGCTGCCGCCCGCGTACGCCGGCTGGGACAACCCCGTCTGGCACGGCTACCGCGTCCCGATGGAGATGCCCATGGCCCTGCGCCTCGGCGAGCTCCATCTGCCCGAGGCCGACCAGCTGCGCGTCCCGATGCTGGTCCGGCTGCCGTTGGAACGCGGTCTGTGGGTGGACAGCGGACGGACCGGATCGTCCGACGGCTCGTTCGCAGACTCCCACGACCTGCGCCGCCTGGCCATGGAGACGGCAGTGGCGCACGTCGCCCGGCTGCTCGCGGCCCACCCCGCCGGCGAGTTCACGGTGCATGTCGCCGACCCGGCGGGTTCGGGGGCACAGGAGCTGGTGCCGCTGGTGCAGTCCGGTGTCCTCGCGGGCCCGCCCGCCGTGGGTGCCGCGGGGGTGGCGGACGTCCTCGCCCGGCTCACCCAGCGCGTCGACCTGGTGCAGATGGCGGTGCGCGGCGGTGCCGCCGACTCGCTCCCGCCCGGTTTCGACACCTCGCAGCAGCTGCTGGTCGTCAACGACTTCCCGCACGGCTTCGACGACCGTGCCGTGACCCAGCTCCGCTACCTCGCGGACGAGGGCCCGGCCGTCGGTGTCCACCTGATGATGGTCGCCGACCGCGAGGACGCCGCCGGTTACGGTCCGTTGCTGGATCCGCTGTGGCGCTCGCTGCTGCGGCTGACCCCGGTCGCCGACGACCACCTCGCCGACCCATGGGTGGGGCACACCTGGACGTACGAGCCGTCGCTCGTGCCGTCGGGCAGCCAGGTCCTCCAGCATGTGCTCACGCAGGTTGCTGCGGGCCGTCGCTCATGGAACCAGTGACGGCTGGCCACGTCTGCCCCAAGTCCCCGTAAAGCTGGCTGACCAGCTGCTTTGGAACTTCCTTTACCAATCGCTTTACCTTTCCTTGGTGATTGGGGTACTGTTTTCCATACGGAGGGGAGTACTCCCTGTCTGCTGCGGCGTACCCGTCAATACGGATCAGGCCAGATCCCGGGGCGTCGGCCCGTGGACTCCCGGCGCGTCCAGCGCCCGGGAGTCCGGGGTGGAAGAGACCTCCGGCAGCGCGACGACGCTGATTACCTGCCGTTACGTACTGCTGGAGGCGCAATGGATGTTTCCGTGACCCTGTGGGTCCTGACCATCGCGGGCCTTGCCGCCCTTATCGCGGTCGACTTCTTCATCGGCCGCAAGCCGCACGACGTCTCGATCAAGGAAGCCGGTATCTGGACGGTCGTCTGGATCGTTCTCGCCGGCCTCTTCGGACTCGGCCTGCTCGTCTTCGGCGGCGGCCAGCCCGCCGGCGAGTTCTTCGCCGGCTTCATCACCGAGAAGTCGCTGAGCGTCGACAACCTCTTCGTCTTCGTCCTGATCATGGCGAAGTTCGCGGTCCCGTCGCAGTACCAGCAGCGGGTCCTGCTCATCGGTGTGCTCATAGCCCTGGTCCTGCGGGCGATCTTCATCGCCGCGGGCGCCGCGATCCTCGCCAGCTTCGCGTGGGTGTTCTACCTCTTCGGCGCCTTCCTGATCTGGACCGCCTGGAAGCTCATCCAGGAGGCCCGGGCCGACGAGGAGGACGAGGAGTTCGAGGAGAACAAGCTGCTCAAGGCCGCCGAGCGCAGGTTCGGTGTCGCCGACCGCTACCACGGCACCAAGCTGTGGATCCAGCAGAACGGCAAGCGGGTCATGACCCCCATGCTGGTCGTGATGCTCGCGATCGGTACGACCGACGTCCTGTTCGCGCTCGACTCGATCCCCGCGATCTTCGGCCTGACCCAGGACCCGTACATCGTGTTCACGGCCAACGCCTTCGCGCTGATGGGCCTCAGGCAGCTGTACTTCCTCATCGGCGGCCTGCTGAGGAAGCTGGTCCACCTGTCGTACGGCCTGTCGATCATCCTGGGCTTCATCGGCGTCAAGCTGGTGCTGCACGCGCTGCACGAGTCGGGGGTCCACGTCCCGGAGATCAGCATCCCGGTCTCGCTCGGCGTGATCTGCGCGGTCCTGATCGTCACCACGATCACCAGCCTCAGGGCCTCCAAGAAGCAGGAGGCGGCCGAGGCGGCGCAGGCGGCGAACGAAGGCAGTCCGAAGAACAGCATCGACGTCTGAGCAGCGGCACCCGTCGCACACGTCGCACAAGGAGGGGCCCGGCAGGTCGACTGCCGGGCCCCTGCCGGGAGGCGTACCTGGAGTCGGCCGTCAAGCCGTGGCCGCCGCCTCCGCCACCACCGGCACCGGGCGTGTCTCCGGCAGCAGCGCGAAGCACCCCAGGCTGAAGAGGGCGACGCCCGTCAGATAGGCGCCCACGCCCCAGGGCACCCGCCCGCCCTGTTCCGCCAACGTCGTGGCCACGATCGGGGTGAGCGCGCCGCCGAGGACCCCGCCGAGGTTGTAGCCGACGGCGGCACCCGTGCACCGGACCCGGGCCTCGTACAGCTCCGGCAGATACGCGGCGATCACCGCGAACATGGTGACGAACGCGACCATCGCCCCCAGGAAACCGAGGAACATCAGCAACGGCTCCGCCGTCGACAGGAGGGCGACCATCGGCAGCATCCACAGGGCCGCAGCGGCACACCCCGCCAGGCACAGCGGCCGACGCCCGAGACGGTCGCCGAGCAGCGCCACCAAGGGCGTGAGCGCCCCCTTCACCACCACCGCGGCCATGATGCAGGACAGCATGACCACTCGGCTCACCCCGAGCCGCTCGGTCCCGTAGGCGAGGGACCATGTCGTCACGGCGTAGAAGAGCGCGTACCCGACCGTGAGTGCTCCGGCGGTCAGCAGGACGAGTCGCCAGTGGTCCCGCACCACCTCGGCGAGCGGTACGCGCGCGGGGGCCTCGATCTCCAGAAAGCGCGGGCTCTCGACCAGCGACGAACGCAGCCAGAGGCCCAGCACGGCCAACACTCCCGCTGCCCAGAACGGCACACGCCAGCCCCACTGCGCGAACTGCGCGTCGGACAGCGTGGCGGTCAGAGCCAGCACCACCCCGTTGGCGAGCACGAAGCCGACGGCCGGGCCGACCTGCGGGAAGCTCGACCACAGCCCGCGCCGCTCGGGAGGAGCGTGCTCCGCGGTCAGCAGCACCGCTCCGCCCCACTCCCCGCCGAGGCCCAGCCCTTGCAGAAACCGCAGGACGAGGAGCAGCACGGGGGCGGCCACCCCGATCGTGTCGTACGTCGGCACACAACCGACCGCGACCGTCGAGCCGCCGGTCAGCAGCAGCGAACCGACGAGGACCGGCCGCCGCCCGTGCCGGTCACCGATGTGCCCGAAGAGCACCGACCCCAACGGCCGCGCCCCGAAGCCCACGCCGAACGTCCCGAAGGCGGCCAGCGTCCCCGCGACCGGCGAGAAGGTCGGGAAGAACAGCGGCCCCAGGATCAGCGCGGCCGCGGTCCCGTAGACGAAGAAGTCGTAGAACTCGATGGCAGTCCCGGCGAGCGAGGCGGCCGCGAGCCGCAGCATGGAAGGTGCCCTTACGGTGCGTACGTCGTGCATGCCGCGTCAACTACCCACGGTGATCGGGAGTTACGGGGGCGCGCGGAGGCGGGCGGTCTCCGTCAGTACGTGACCGTGATGCGCCGGGCAGGCCCGTCGACGCGGACGACACCGCCGTAGGGGATGACGAGCTGTGGATCGGTGTGGCCGAAGTCCACGTCGAAGACGATCGGGGTGGTGGGGGCATATATACGCATGGCCCGCAGTACGGCCTCACGCTGCTCGGTGGCGTAACGCGCACCCTCCTCCGGGCTGTTGGGCCGCTCGAAGGACCAGGTCTTGGCGCGGCCCATCAGGAGGGCGGAGAAGCGCTGGAGCAGGCCGCGCTCACCCATGTTGCGCAGGGTGCGGAAGACCTCCGTGGCGCTGGGCAGTTCCTCCGTGGTCTCCAGGAGCAGCACTCCGCCCTCGTATTCCGAGAGGTCGCGCGCGATCTCCCGGTCGGCCATCAGCAGCCAGCCCACGATCTCCAGACAGCCGCCCCAACTGCGGCCCTCGACCACCCGGTCCGGATTCACCCACGTCCATCCGCTGCCGGGCCTGGTCGCCGGTTCCGCCTCGAAGGTCGCCGGGTCGGCCCAGTCGCGGTTGACGTCGTTCCAGCGCTCGGCGGGCTTCAGTTCGTACTCGCCCGAGGTGAACAGGGCGGCCCGCAGGGAGTCGGCGGTCAGCTGGTCCATGGCGACCGGGCGGCCCAGCGCGGTCATCACGGTCGCGCCGTGGTAGCCGACGATGCCGGTGGTGTAGAGGAATGCGAGCAGGTTCGTGTTGTCGCTCATCCCGAAGAAGGGCTTCGAGTTCGCCCGGATCAACTCCCGGTCCAGAAACGGCAGCACGGTGATCTGGTCCTCGCCGCCGATCGACGCCATGACCGCCTTGATGTCCGGGTCGGCGAACGCGGCGTGGATGTCGGCGGCCCGCTCCTGGGGCGTCGAGCCCATCTTGCGGGTCGTCGGATACTCCACCGGTTCGAGCCCGAACTCCTTGCGGAGCCGCTCCAGGCCCAGTTCGTGGGGGCGTGGGAAGAGCCCGGGCAGACCGGCGCCGGGCGAGATCACGGCGATGCGGTCACCCGGTACGGGCTTCGGCGGGTACGAGATCGTCGTCATGCCGGGAGGGTACGGGCCGCACCGCGCGCGGTGCACCGTGATAAACCGGGTCCGAGCAGCTCACCTTCACCGGACCGGAGGAACCGTGCCCCGTACCCTGGCCAACGCCCCGATCATGATCCTCAACGGCCCCAACCTGAACCTGCTCGGGCAGCGTCAGCCGGAGATCTACGGCAAGGACACACTGACCGACGTCGAGGCGCTGTGTGCCAAGGCGGCGGCCGCGCACGGCGGCACGGTCGACTTCCGGCAGTCCAACCACGAGGGTGAGCTGGTCGACTGGATCCACGAGGCGCGGCTGGGCCACTGCGGGATCGTGATCAACCCGGGCGCCTACTCGCATACGTCGGTCGCGATTCTGGACGCACTCAACACCTGCGACGGCCTTCCGGTGCTGGAGGTCCACATCTCCAACATTCACAAACGCGAGTCCTTCCGCCACCACTCGTACGTCTCGCTGCGCGCCGACGGGGTCATCGCCGGATGCGGAGTGCAGGGATACGTGTTCGGAGTGGAGCGGGTCGCCGCGCTGGTGGGCGCGGCGCAGGCCGACGTGTAAGGACCGATGTCCTGGGCGGGCGGCTATTACAGCTCCTACAGCCGTCCCGCCTCCACGATCCGTCGCAGGAAGCGCTGAGTGCGCTCCTGCTGCGGGTCGGCGAAGATCTGCTCGGCGGTGCCGTGTTCCAGCACCACACCTCCGTCCAGAAAACAAACCTGGTCGGCGACCTCGCGGGCGAAGCCCATCTCGTGCGTGGCCAGCACCATGGTCATGCCGTCGCCCTTCAGGTCCCGGACGACGTTCAGCACTTCTCCCACGAGCTCGGGGTCGAGGGCGGCGGTGATCTCGTCGAGGAGCAGCAGCCGGGGTCGTACGGCCAGGGCGCGCACGATCGCGACCCGCTGCTGCTGGCCGCCGCTCAGCCGGTCGGGGTACTCGCCCGCCTTCCCGCCGAGCCCGAGCCGCTCCAGCAACTCGCGGGCGTGCCTCTCGGCCTCCGCGCGGGCCACTCCGTGCACGCGGCGCGGGGCGAGCGTGATGTTCTCCAGGACGGTCATGTGCGGAAAGAGGTTGTACGCCTGGAAGACCACGCCGATACGGCGCCGCACCGCGTCCTGGTTCACACGAGGGTCGGTGATCTCCTCGCCGTCCAGCCAGATCGCGCCGTCGTCGATGTCCTCCAGGAGGTTCGCGCACCGGAGCAACGTCGACTTGCCGGAGCCGGAGGCACCGATCAGCGCGGTCACCGTGTGCGGGGCGACCTCCAGGTCGACGTCCCGCAGGACGACCGAGTCGCCGAAGGTCTTGCGGACGGACTCCATGCGGAGCACGGGCGCGTCGCTCATAGGGATCCTCCCTGGGCCCGCTGACGGTCCATTCTGGCCGTCACCCAGTCCGTGAAGCGGGTCATCGGGATGGTCAATGCCACGAAGACCAGACCGGCGACGATGTACGGCGTGTAGTTGAGGCTGCGGCCCACGATGATGTCCGCGGCGCGCACGGCGTCGATCGCGCCGCCGATCGACACGAGCCCGGTGTCTTTCTGCAGCGACACCAGGTCGTTGAGCAGCGGCGGCACCTGGCGCCGCACCGCCTGGGGCAGGACGACGTACCGCAGTGCCTGGCGGTTGGTGAGGCCGAGCGAGCGGGCCGCGGCGCGCTGTGAGGGGTGGACGGACTCGATGCCGGCGCGGAACACCTCGGCGACGTACGCCGAGTACGTCAGTGTCAGCGCCGTGCCGCCCAGCAGCACCGGATCGACGGTGACGCCCTGGAGCCGCAGCGCCGGGACGCCCAGGACCACGATCATCAGGTTGATGATCAGCGGAAGGCCGCGGAAGAAGTCGGTGTACGCCGCGGCCAGCACACGCAGGGGGAAGAACACCGGGCCGCGCAGCGTACGGGCGATTGCGATCAGCATGCCGAGGACCAGCACCGCGGCGCCGCAGATCAGCAGCAGCCGGACGTTCAGCCACAGCCCCTCGAGAACTTTCGGGAACGCCTCGCGCGCGTACTGCCCGCTGAAGAACGTCTCCTTGGTGCGCGGCCAGCCGGGCGCGCTGACGACGACCAGGTAGAGGACGACGCCCGTGACGAGGGTCGAGAGCGCGGCGACCCCTGTGGCGCGGCGGGCACGCAGGCGCTTGTACCGCTCGCGTTCCAGGCGCCGCTGCGAGGGGACGTACCCGTCTCCGGCGCCCGGCGGGGCACCCTCACTGCCGGACATGTCACCCTTGTCGTCTGCGCCTTCGTGGCCGGACTCGTCCTTCGTGACCGTCACTTGAGCACCGGGGCGTCGACCGCGTCGGAGAGCCACTGCTTCTCCAGGTCCGCGAGTGTGCCGTCCGCGCGCAGCGCGTCCACGGCCTTCGTGACGCAGGAGGTGAGCGCGCTGCCCTTGTCGAGCACGAGCCCGAACTGCTCCGGGGTCCCGCCCTGGTTTTCGAACTGGCCGACGATCCTGGCGTCGGTCACCTCGGCCGCGGTGATGTAGAACGCGGTCGGCAGGTCGGTCACGATGGCGTCGACCTGGCCGTTCTTCAGCGCCGACTTGGCCTGGTCGTTCTTGGCGTACACGGCCGCCGCCTGCTTCGGCTTCACCACGTCGTTGATGTAGTCGAGGCTGGTGGTGCCGACCTGGGCGCCCAGCTTGACGTTCTTCAGGTCCGCGATGCTCGTCGCCTTCGCCGCCTTGGAGTTCTTCAGCGCGATGACGGCCTGGCGCACGTCGTAGTAGCCGGAGGAGAAGTCCACGGCCTTCTTGCGCTCCGGGCTGATCGACACCTGGTTGATGTCGAAGTCGAAGGTCTTCTCGCCGGGCGCGAAGGCCTTGTTGAAGGGGACGCTCTGCCACACGACGGCGCTCTTGTCGTAGCCGAGCTGCTTCGCCACGGCGTACGCGACCGCCGACTCGTAGCCCTGGCCACTGGCGGGCTTGTCGTCCTTGAACCACGGCTCGTACGCCGGCTCGTCGGTGGCGATCGTCAGCTTGCCGGAGGCCTGAGTGGCCAACTTGCCCTGGGCGCAGGTGTTCCCGGCCGAGGCGGACGGCGTGTCGGCCGCCTTCTCCTCCGGCTGCGGAGCGCAGCCGACGGCGGTGGTGAGGAGGGCTACGGTGGCCGCGGCGAGGGCACGGCGCAGGACGCGCGGGGCAGGATGCATGGCGCGAGAGTGGCAGCGAAAGCGGTGTTTGTCGAGGTCACACCGGTATTCGTCCGCAATGTGGGAACGGGTGTTGCAATCTCGTGAACGCGTTTGGCGAAGGAGGTCATTCGCCTGGGCCGCCGGCCGAGGGCGGGGATCGGTGACCGGCGGCCCATACCGTGCAGGAGCCGTCATCCTGCGCGGGGCAAAGACCAGTTGACCGCGCAACCATCTGGGCCGGGAGCGCGCACAAGGCACGGGCGCGTGCACGCAATTCACACGGGGCGCGCGTTCAGTGGCGCGCGCCCCCTACGGAGGGAGCCTTCACCACCCGCGCGCGTGCCACTCCGGCAGATGCGGCCGTTCCGCGCCCAGCGTGGTGTCGTTGCCGTGTCCCGGATAGACCCAGGTCTCGTCCGGCAGCACGTCGAAGACCTTCGTCTCGACGTCGTGGATCAGGCTGGCGAACGCCTTCGGATCCTTACGGGTGTTGCCCACACCTCCCGGGAAGAGACAGTCCCCCGTGAACACATGGGGATGTCCGTGCGGGTCGTCGTAGACGAGGGCGATCGAGCCCGGTGTGTGGCCGACGAGATGGCGTGCGGTGAGTTCCACGCGCCCCACCCGGATCACGTCGCCGTCGTCCACGAGAACGTCGGTCGGTACGGGGATGCCCTCGGCGTCGTCCCGGCCCGCGTACGTCCGGGCGCCCGTGGCCGCCACGACGTCGGCGAGCGCCTGCCAGTGGTCGCCGTGCTGGTGGGTCGTCACGACGGACGCGATGCCGTCGCCGCCGATCATGCCGATCAGGGTGTCGGCCTCGTTGGCCGCGTCGATCAGCAGCTGCTCGTCCGTGGCGCGGCAGCGCAACAGGTAGGCGTTGTTGTTCATCGGACCGACCGCGATCTTGCTGATCATCAGGTCCTTCAGCTCGTGCACGTCAGCCGGGCCGCCGACCGTCACCTCTCCGCTGTACGTCATGGCGGTCAGCCTATAGCGGGGGGAGGGCCGGCAGCGGTCCGCCGTCGACGGTCAGGCCGGAGCCGTCACGGCGGCCGGCGAGCCAGCCGAGCAGCTCGGCCGGGCTCCCCGTGACGATGCCCCCGGGCTCGTCCGCCTCCCTGCCCGTGCTCCACGCGCGCGTGCCGTCCGTGAGGCGGGTGGGCGGCACGTCGGGGTGCCCGGTGAACCGCTCGGCGAGGAAGTCGATCTCCCGCTCGGTGAACTCCGCCGGCAGGTCCTTCAGCTCGTAGCCGATGCCGAGGTCCACATGGTGCAGCTCGACCTCGGCCCAGCGCCGGAAGGGCACCCGGGATGCGGAGTCGGTGACCCCGTTGCGCAGGGTCACCGTGCGCGACCAGTCCGCGGACACGGCCCCCGCCTCCTGGAAGCGTGCCCCGCTCTCGCGCACGTCCACGAGCTGGGCGCTCAGGGGGCGTGGGGCGTCCCGCTCGATGTCGGCGTCCCGCGCGTGGGCGGTGACATACATGGGGCGGCCGCCGAGGACGTTCACGAGGGCGTCCGCGTTGCGGGCCACGTGGGCGAGGACGTGGCCGCGGCTCCAACCCGGCAGGAGTGACGGTTCGGAGACGGACGCGTTGTCCAGTTTGGCGACTGCGGTGAGCAGCCGCTCCGTCGCGTCACGTACAGACGCCAGGTCATGCGCGTGATCAATCATGGTGCCGACCCTAGCCCCGCCACTCCTTCGGGTGAAGGCGGCAGACCGGGACCGCAAATCGAATGCGCGTGCTATATGGTCGGTGACGGCGTCGGGCATGCTGGATGGTCGGGGATTGTTGTCACTCGGTGAATCCGACCGGCGTTGTCAGTGGCTCCCCCTAGTCTGAGAAAGCACGGGGGCCCCGCCCCTGTCACTTCTCTCAAGAAAGGTGCGGACCGGCGTGGCCGACCGTCTCATCGTCCGTGGCGCGCGCGAGCACAACCTGAAGAATGTCTCGCTCGACCTGCCCAGGGACTCGCTCATCGTCTTCACCGGCCTGTCCGGTTCGGGCAAGTCCTCCCTGGCCTTCGACACGATCTTCGCCGAGGGCCAGCGTCGCTACGTGGAGTCGCTCTCCTCGTACGCCCGCCAGTTCCTCGGCCAGATGGACAAGCCGGACGTCGACTTCATCGAGGGCCTCTCCCCGGCGGTCTCCATCGACCAGAAGTCGACCTCCCGCAACCCGCGCTCGACGGTCGGCACGATCACCGAGGTCTACGACTACCTCCGGCTGCTCTTCGCCCGCATCGGCAAGCCGCACTGCCCCGAGTGCGGCCGTCCGATCTCGCGTCAGTCGCCGCAGGCCATCGTCGACCGGGTCCTGGAGCTGCCGGAGGGGAGCCGCTTCCAGGTGCTGTCGCCGCTCGTGCGCGAGCGCAAGGGAGAGTTCGTCGACCTCTTCGCCGACCTCCAGACCAAGGGCTACAGCCGCGCGCGGGTCGACGGCGAGACCATCCAGCTCTCCAGCCCGCCCACGCTGAAGAAGCAGGAGAAGCACACCATCGAGGTGGTCGTCGACCGCCTCACGGTGAAGGACTCCGCCAAGCGCCGCCTCACCGACTCCGTCGAGACCGCCCTCGGCCTGTCGGGCGGCATGGTCGTGCTCGACTTCGTCGACCTCCCCGAGGACGACCCCGAGCGCGAGCGCATGTACTCGGAGCACCTGTACTGCGCGTACGACGACCTGTCCTTCGAGGAGCTGGAGCCCCGCTCCTTCTCCTTCAACTCGCCCTTCGGCGCCTGCCCCGACTGCACCGGCATCGGCACGCGCATGGAGGTCGATCCCGAGCTGATCGTCCCCGACGAGGACAAGTCCCTCGACGAGGGCGCCATCCACCCCTGGTCGCACGGCCACACCAAGGACTACTTCGGCCGCCTGATCGGCGCCCTCGCGGACGCCCTGGGGTTCAGGACCGACATCCCCTTCGCCGGTCTGCCGCAGCGTGCCAGGAAGGCCCTTCTCCACGGCCACAAGACGCAGATCGAGGTCCGCTACCGCAACCGTTACGGACGCGAGCGCCTCTACACCACGCCCTTCGAAGGCGCCGTCCCCTTCGTCAAGCGCCGGCACAGCGAGGCCGAGAGCGACGCCAGCCGCGAGCGCTTCGAGGGCTACATGCGCGAGGTGCCCTGCCCCACCTGTCAGGGCACGCGCCTGAAGCCGATCGTCCTCGCGGTCACGATCATGGGGAAGTCCATCGCCGAGGTCTCCGGCATGTCCATCAGCGACTGCGCGGACTTCCTGGGTGAGCTGAAGCTCAACGCCCGCGACAAGAAGATCGCCGAGCGGGTGCTGAAGGAGGTCAACGAGCGGCTGCGGTTCCTGGTCGACGTCGGCCTGGACTACCTCTCGCTCAACCGCGCGGCCGGCACGCTCTCCGGCGGCGAGGCGCAGCGCATCCGCCTGGCCACCCAGATCGGCTCCGGACTCGTCGGCGTCCTGTACGTCCTCGACGAGCCGTCCATCGGCCTGCACCAGCGCGACAACCACAGGCTGATCGAGACCCTCGTCCGACTGCGCGACATGGGCAACACACTCATCGTCGTCGAGCACGACGAGGACACCATCAAGGTCGCCGACTGGATCGTCGACATCGGCCCCGGCGCCGGTGAGCACGGCGGCAAGGTCGTGCACAGCGGCTCCCTGAAGGAACTGCTCGCCAACGCCGAGTCGCAGACCGGCCAGTACCTGTCCGGCAGGAAGTCCATCCCGCTGCCCGACATCCGGCGCCCGCTCGACCCGTCCCGGCAGCTCACGGTGCACGGAGCCCGCGAGAACAACCTCCAGGACATCGACGTGTCGTTCCCGCTGGGCGTGTTCACCGCGGTCACGGGTGTGTCCGGCTCGGGCAAGTCGACGCTGGTCAACGACATCCTGTACACGCACCTGGCCCGCGAGCTGAACGGCGCGAGGAACGTGCCCGGACGCCACACGCGCGTGGACGGCGACGACCTCGTCGACAAGGTCGTGCACGTCGACCAGTCGCCCATCGGCCGCACTCCGCGCTCGAACCCGGCGACGTACACCGGCGTTTTCGACCACGTCCGCAAGCTGTTCGCCGAGACCACCGAGGCGAAGGTCCGCGGCTACATGCCCGGCCGTTTCTCCTTCAACGTCAAGGGCGGCCGCTGCGAGAACTGCGCGGGCGACGGCACGATCAAGATCGAGATGAACTTCCTCCCGGACGTGTACGTCCCGTGCGAGGTCTGCCACGGCGCCCGCTACAACCGGGAGACCCTGGAGGTCCACTACAAGGGCAAGTCCATCGCCGACGTCCTGAACATGCCGATCGAGGAGGCGACGGAGTTCTTCGAGGCCGTCCCCGCGATCGCCCGTCACCTCAACACGCTCAAGGACGTCGGTCTCGGCTACGTCCGGCTCGGCCAGTCCGCGACGACCCTGTCCGGCGGTGAGGCACAGCGTGTGAAGCTCGCCAGTGAGCTCCAGCGCCGCTCCACCGGCCGCACGGTCTACGTCCTGGACGAGCCGACCACCGGTCTGCACTTCGAGGACATCAGCAAGCTGCTGACCGTCCTGGGCGACCTGGTCGAGAAGGGCAACACGGTCATCGTCATCGAGCACAACCTCGACGTGATCAAGACCGCCGACTGGGTCGTCGACATGGGCCCCGAGGGCGGCGCCGGCGGCGGCCTCGTCATCGCCGAGGGCACCCCCGAGGAGGTCGCGGGAGTTCCGGCCAGCCACACGGGCAAGTTCCTGCGCGAGATCCTCGGCGCGGACCGGATCAGTGACGCGGAACCGGTCAAGGTGCCGCGGAGCAGGGCGGCCGCGAAGACGGTCGCCGCCAAGTCAACGGCGAAGAAGACGGCCACCGCCAAGACGACGCGGGCCGCCGACAACACGGCCGCGAAGAAGGCGGCCGGGGCCACGAAGAAGGCCGCACCCGCGAAGAAGACGACGCGGGCGCGCACGGCCTGAGGCTCTCCGGTATCAAGGCCCGACAAGTCCGGCAAGCGCGGCGCCCCGCGGGAACTCCCCGCGGGGCGCCGTCCGTTGCACAGCAGGTCACCGCTCGTAGGCCACCGTCACAGTCGAGCAGGAGCGCACGCTCTAGACCTCGCCCACCTCGCCCACCTCGGCCGCGTACGGCGGCTCGGCGCCCGGGCGGGAGCAGGTGATCGCCGCGGCGCGGGCCGCGTAGCGCAGGAGTCGGGTCCAGCCGTCGGGGCCCAGGGTGTCGAGGGCCGCCGGGGAGAGGGCGTCGCGTGTGGACAGGCCGTGCAGGAGGGCCGCGTTCACGGTGTCGCCGGCGCCGATGGTGTCCACGACGTCGACCTTCTCACCCGGCACGGAGTGCTCGCCGCCGTCCCGGGTGAAGACGGTCAGTCCGTCGCCGCCCCGCGTCACGACGACCGCCGCGGGACCGGAGGCCAGCCATTCGCTCGGGGTTCCGCCCAGCCACTGCGCGTCCTCCGCGGACAGCTTGAGCAGCGACACCGACGGCAACCAGCTCTTGAACCGGGCCCGGTAGGCGTCCGCGTCGGGGATCAGCCCCGACCGGATGTTGGGGTCGAGCGCGGTGAACACGCCCTGTGCGGCCGCTGTCCGCATCAGCTCCTCGTACGCGCTCGCGCCCGGCTCCAGAACGAGTGAGCACGTGCCGAAGGACACCGCGCGCGTTCCGGCGGGCAGCTGCGCGGGGGCGGTGAACAGGCGGTCGGCGGTGCCGTCGACGTAGAACGAGTAGGCGGCGGAGCCGGTCTCGTCGATCGTGGCGACGGCGAGGGTGGTCGGTTCCGTGCCGCGCTGCACCGCCGACACGTCCACGCCCGCCTGCCGCAGCCCGTCGAGCAGGGCCTCGCCGAAGGCGTCGTGGGACGTGCGCGAGCAGAAGGCGGTGGGCGAGCCGAGGCGGCCGAGGGCCACGGCCGTGTTGTAGGGGCCGCCGCCCAGCGCCGGGCGCAGGGTCGCGAGGGCGCCCGCACCCTGCGGTACCAGGTCGATCAGGGCCTCACCGGCGACGACGATCACGGGGCTGTTCCTTTCTCGGGCGACTGGAGCGTCTTGGGCCGCGCGGGCTGTTCGGGGCAGCCGCACGACGTGCGGTGGACGAAGGCGCAGGGGAGCCGCACGGTCCGTGGGGGCCGGTCCGGCGTGGCGAGCCGGTCCAGAAGCACCTGGACCGCCCGGGCGCCGATCTCCTTGCTGGGCTGGGCGATCGCGGTGAGTCGGGGTGCGAACAGATCCGCCCAGGCGAAGTCGTCGAAGCAGCACAGGGCGATGTCGTCGGGCACCGACATGCCGCGCTCGCGCAGGGCGCGCAAAGCGCCGATGGTCATCGCGTTGTTGCCGGTGACGAGCGCGGTGGGCGGGGCGGCGAGGGCGAGAAGCGCTTCCGTGGCCCGTTCGGCGCCGGCCGTCGCGGAGTCGCCGTGGACCAGGAGCCGTGCGTCGCAGGGGAGCCCGGCGGCCGCGAGGCCGTGGCGGTAACCGGAGATCCGCTCGCTGGTGGTGCTGAGCCCCGGCAGGCCCGCGACCAGCGCGATCCGGCGGTGGCCGAGGTCGGCGAGGTGGGCGACCAGCAGGGCCATGGGCTCGGCGTTCTCGGCGCAGACCTGGTCGAAGCGGGGGGCGCCGTCCGCCCGGTCGTCGATCACGCGGTCGAGGAGGACGGCCGGTACGTCGTGCCGGGTGAGGTAGGCGAGGAGGTCGGGCGGGTCGGCGGAGGGCGCGACGATCATGCCGTCCACGCGCCGCTCGTGCAGCAGCTGGACCACCTTGCGCTCGTGCTCCGGGTCGTCGTGCGGGTCGGCGATGAGCAGGCTGTAGCCGTGTTCCAGGGCGCCGGCCTCGACGCCCTGGAGGATCTCGGTGAAGTAGGGGTTGCTGATCGCCGAGACCGCGAGCCCGATGGAGCGGGTGCGGGAGGTCACCAGGGAGCGGGCGAGGGTGTTGGGCGTGTAGCCGAGTTCGTCGATGGCGTCGAGTACGGCCTGGCGGGTGTGGGGGAGTACCGGGCGGGTGTCGTTCAGGACGTGCGAGACGGTGGCCACGGAGACCCCGGCGCACCGTGCGACGTCGGCCATGGTGGGCATCGGGTCTCCTTTCCCAGGCACCTTCCTCTGGCCGGGAAGGTATCCCATTCGGGAGCGTACGTAAACGCTTGCGCAAGCGTTTACGCGGCCTCCGGAGCCCGCCACCGAGCCGCTCTCACTCCCAGTCCCACCCGATGCCCACCATGCCTGAGCGCACCCGGGGCTCGACGAGGTGCACCGAGTGGTGCCGGTGGCTGAGTGCCAGCTCCTGACGGCCGCTGCGCGGTGCCGCCGCCGAGTGCTGGGTGAACCGGTGGCAGCGCACCGGCAGCGCGCCCTCGTCGAAGCGGACCTGAAGGGCGTACTGGCCACCCGCGAGGCCGAAGCCGCGGACGTACTCGTGGGACACGCCGGCCGTGCCGTCCTCGATGTCGTAGCGGAAGAGGAACGTGTCGCCGGCGCGCAGCCGGAGGTCGAAGAGCAGCTCGGCCACGAGTACGCCGGTGTCGTGGTGCCAACGGACCCGGCCGGTGCGGCAGTTCTCCAGGGCGCGCACCGTCATGCGCTCCGGTGCGCACCCCGGGTCGCCGTGGTGCACGGCGACGAAGCGGTCGACGCCGTCGCGGTGCGCGCGCACGATGTGTTGCGACTCGCGCCCCAGCAGCTCACGTCGCGCGCCCACGCGCACCCGCTCGTGGTGGCCCAGGGTGTGCAACCCACCGTCGAGCGGCGCCTCCAGCTCGGCCAGCAGCCGCTCCAGGACGCCCGAAGCCTCCACGAAGGAACGGTAGGAGCGGCCCGCGGGACGCCCGGCCGTAGCGACCCCGTCGGCGTCGGAGAGCAGCCGGATCAGTGACTCCTCCGGCAGCTGGAGGATCTCCTCCAGTGCCCGCACGGCCCGCAGCGACTCGGGACGCTGCGGGCGGCGGGCGCCCTGCTGCCAGTAACTCAGGCTCGTCACGCCCACTTTCACGCCGTGGCGCGACAGGTGGTGCTGCACGCGCTGAAGCGGCAGTCCGCGCGCGGCGATCGCGGCGCGCAGTGCGACGTGGAAGGGGCCGCCGCGCAGGGCCGTGTCCAGTTCCGCGGCGGTGGCGTCCGCGTGCTGTGTGGCGTACGGCATGCAGGGGCCTTTCTGTGAAGGAGCACAACGGCTGGTCAGACCGTTCACGTGGGTGGTCGGGGCCCCCGTCGGCGCCGGGGCGTCCGCACATCCGTACGCCGTCTTTCACGGCCCCGAGTTCCCCCGCATTGAAGCGTGTTGACCAAGTCCCGACAACACCTACGTCCAACGGGCGCGCACTCGTGGCCGAGTTCGGTGTGTGGACGTGTGAGGAGGGCGCCGCCTCGAACGGTGGCGGCCGAAGGAGTGACCGCCCCTTTGCGGGAGCGGATCGCCAAGGCCCTCCGGACCGCCCGCCACCTCCTCCCCAGCTGCTCTCCGTCTCCTCCCGGCCTCCTCTCCACCGGCCCCGTCTCCTCCCCACCCGCCCCGGCTGCCCGCCGCCGCCCGGGCCGTCGACAGTCGAGTCCCGAGCCCCCGGGCGTTGTCCACAGGCCGGTCGGAGTGTCGGTCCTCGCCAGTAGGGTGTGAGACATGGCCGACCCCTCCAGCTACCGCCCCAGGCCGGGACAGATCCCGGACACCCCCGGGGTCTACAGGTTCCGCGACGAGCACCGCCGGGTGATCTACGTCGGAAAGGCGAAGAGCCTGCGCCAGCGCCTGGCGAACTACTTCCAGGATCTGGCGGGCCTCCACCCGCGCACGCGCTCCATGGTCACCACGGCCGCGTCGGTGGAGTGGACGGTGGTGTCCACGGAGGTCGAGGCTCTCCAGCTGGAGTACTCCTGGATCAAGGAGTACGACCCCCGGTTCAACGTCAAGTACCGCGACGACAAGAGCTACCCGTACCTCGCGGTGACGATGAACGAGGAGTACCCGCGTGTGCAGGTGATGCGCGGCCACAAGAAGAAGGGCGTCAGGTACTTCGGCCCGTACGCGCACGCGTGGGCCATCCGGGACACGGTCGACCTGCTCCTGCGCGTCTTCCCGGTGCGCACCTGCTCGGCGGGCGTCTTCAAGAACGCCGCCCGCACCGGCCGCCCCTGCCTGCTCGGCTACATCGGCAAGTGCTCCGCGCCCTGTGTGAGCCGTGTCTCCGCCGAGGAGCACCGCGAACTCGCCGAGGAGTTCTGCGACTTCATGACCGGCCGCACCGGCACCTATCTGCGCCGGCTGGAGAAGCAGATGATGGAGGCGGCCGACGAGATGGAGTACGAGCGGGCGGCCCGCCTGCGCGACGACATCGAGGCCCTGAAGAAGGCCATGGAGAAGAACGCGGTCGTGCTCGCGGACGCGACCGACGCCGACCTGATCGCGGTCGCCGAGGACGAGCTGGAGGCGGCCGTCCAGATCTTCCACGTCCGCGGCGGACGCGTGCGCGGCCAGCGCGGCTGGGTGACCGACAAGGTCGAGGAGATCACCACCGGCGCCCTCGTCGAGCACGCCCTCCAGCAGCTCTACGGCGAGGAGACCGGGGACGCCGTCCCCAAGGAGGTCCTCGTCCCGGCCCTGCCCGAGCCGGTGGAGCCCGTGCAGGAGTGGCTGACCGAGCGCCGCGGCTCCAACGTCTCGTTGCGCATTCCGCAGCGCGGCGACAAGAAGGCCCTCATGGAGACCGTGGAGCGCAACGCCCAGCAGGCGCTCGTGCTGCACAAGACCAAGCGCGCCTCCGACCTGACCACGCGCTCGCGTGCCCTGGAGGAGATCGCCGACGCCCTCGACCTGGACAGCGCCCCGCTGCGCATCGAGTGCTACGACATCTCCCACCTCCAGGGCGACGACGTGGTCGCCTCCATGGTCGTCTTCGAGGACGGCCTCCAGCGCAAGAGCGAGTACCGCCGCTTCCAGATCAAGGGCTTCGAGGGCCAGGACGACGTCCGCTCCATGCACGAGGTGATCACCCGCCGCTTCAGGCGCTACCTCGCCGAGAAGGAGAAGACGGGGGAGTGGACCGACGGGGAGAACGCGCTGACCGAGGAGGACGGCCGCCCCAGGAAGTTCGCCTACCCGCCCCAGCTCGTCGTCGTCGACGGCGGACAGCCGCAGGTCGCCGCCGCCAGGAAGGCCCTGGACGAGCTCGGCATCGACGACATCGCCGTGTGCGGCCTCGCCAAGCGCCTGGAGGAGGTGTGGCTGCCGGACGAGGGCGACCCCGTGGTGCTGCCCCGCACCAGCGAGGGCCTCTACCTGCTGCAACGCGTCCGTGACGAGGCCCACCGCTTCGCGATCACCTACCAGCGCACCAAGCGCGCCAAGCGGTTCCGCTCGAGCCCCCTGGACGACGTACCGGGCCTCGGCGAGACCCGCAAGCAGGCACTGATCAAACACTTCGGCTCGGTGAAGAGGCTGCGGTCCGCGACGATCGACCAGATCTGCGAGGTTCCGGGCATAGGTCGCAAGACGGCCGAGACGATCGCCGTGGCCTTCGCCCAGGCGGCCCCGGCCGCACCCGCCGTCAACACGGCGACTGGAGAGATCATGGATGACGTGGAAGACGGGGCGCCCGGGACGACGGGTTCCCCGCAGGAGTCCCCGACAGCGGACGCCCCAGAAGAACGACGGGGGCAGGAGACATGAGCGAGCACGACACACAGCACCCAGCACAGCGAGATCAGGTGCCCACGGCAGCCCCCGAGGGCACCGAGGGCAACGAACACGGAGCACAGGTGAGTACGGACAGCACGCCGCCCGGGATCCCCGACGCGGCCATCCCCGAGCTGGTGATCATCTCCGGCATGTCCGGCGCCGGGCGCTCGACGGCCGCCAAGTGTCTGGAGGACCTCGGCTGGTTCGTCGTCGACAACCTCCCACCCGCGCTGATCCCCACCATGGTGGAGCTCGGAGCCCGCTCCCAGGGCAACGTGGCACGGATCGCGGTCGTCGTCGACGTCCGCGGCCGCCGCTTCTTCGACAACCTCCGCGAGTCCCTCGCCGACCTGGAGGCGAAGAGCGTCACCCGGCGGATCGTCTTCCTGGAGTCCTCCGACGACGCCCTGGTGCGCCGCTTCGAGTCCGTGCGCCGCCCGCACCCCCTCCAGGGCGACGGCCGCATCGTCGACGGCATCGCCGCCGAGCGCGAGCTGCTGCGCGAGCTGCGGGGGGACGCCGACCTGGTGATCGACACCTCCAGCCTGAACGTGCACGAGCTGCGCGCGAAGATGGACGCCCAGTTCGCGGGCGAGGAGGAGCCCGAGCTGCGGGCCACCGTCATGTCCTTCGGCTTCAAGTACGGCCTCCCCGTCGACGCCGACCTGGTCGTGGACATGCGCTTCCTGCCCAACCCGCACTGGGTCCCGGAGCTGCGCCCCTTCACCGGCCTCAACGAGGAGGTCTCGGCGTACGTCTTCAACCAGCCCGGCGCCAAGGAGTTCCTCGACCGCTACGCCGAGCTGCTCCAGCTCATCGCCGCCGGGTACCGCCGCGAGGGCAAGCGGTACGTGACCATCGCGGTCGGCTGCACCGGCGGCAAGCACCGCTCGGTCGCCACCTCCGAGAAGCTGGCCGCACGCCTGGTCTCCCAAGGCGTGGAGACCGTGGTCGTGCACCGGGACATGGGGCGCGAGTGACCGGACGTACACCGCGGCTGAGCCGGCTGCGCCGAGTCACCCCCGAGGGCCGCACGGGCAGGCCCGTCGAGGCGCGCGGAGCCAGGCCGCGCCGCCGGGGCACCCAGCCCAAGGTGGTCGCCCTCGGCGGCGGCATGGGCCTGTCCGCCTCGCTCGCCGCACTGCGCCGGATCACCGGGGACCTCACGGCCGTCGTCACCGTGGCCGACGACGGCGGCTCCAGCGGACGCCTGCGCGACGAACTGGGCGTCCTGCCGCCCGGCGACCTGCGCAAGGCGCTGGCCGCGCTGTGCGGCGACGACGACTGGGGCCAGACCTGGGCCCGTGTCATCCAGCACCGCTTCCAGTCCAAGGGCGACCTCCACGAGCACGCGGTCGGCAACCTGCTGATCGTCGCCCTGTGGGAGCAGCTCGGCGACCATGTCCAGGCTCTCGACCTGGTCGGCAAGCTCCTGGGCGCCCAGGGCCGGGTGCTGCCCATGTCCGCCGTACCTCTGGAGCTGCAGGCGCTGGTCAAGGGGCACGACCCGGACCGGCCCGACGGCGTCGACACCGTCCGCGGCCAGGCGACCGTCGCCCTCACCCCCGGAGAGGTGCAGTCCGTGCACCTCGTGCCGCACGACCCGCCCGCCGTCCCCGAGGCCGTCGCCGCGGTCCTGGACGCCGACTGGGTGGTGCTGGGCCCCGGCTCCTGGTTCTCGTCGGTCATTCCGCACCTGCTGGTGCCGGAACTCCTGGACGCGCTCATCGCGACGAAGGCGCGCCGGGTACTCTCCCTGAACCTCGCCCCGCAGCCCGGAGAAACCGAGGGCTTCTCCCCGCAGCGTCATTTGGAGGTTTTGGGGCGACACGCCCCTAAACTCGCCCTGGACGTGGTGCTGGCCGACGAGGCCGCCGTGCCCGACCGTGACCTCCTCACCGACGCCGCCAAGCGGTTCGGGGCCGCGGTCGAGTTGGCGCCGGTGGCCCGGACCGACGGGAGCCCAAGGCACGACACGGAGCTCCTTGCCGCCGCGTACGACCGTATTTTTCGGATGCATGGAAGGATCGGCCCATGGCGATGACGCCAGCGGTGAAGGACGAGATCTCCCGGCTCCCCGTCACCCGGACCTGCTGCCGGAAGGCGGAGGTGTCCGCCGTTCTGCGGTTCGCCGGCGGCCTCCACCTGGTGAGCGGGCGCATCGTGATCGAGGCGGAGCTGGACACCGCGATGGCGGCCCGCCGCCTCAAGCGGGACATCCTGGAGATCTTCGGCCACAGCTCCGAACTGATCGTGATGGCGCCCGGCGGGCTGCGCCGGGGTTCGCGCTACGTGGTGCGCGTTGTCGCGGGTGGTGACCAGCTGGCCCGTCAGACCGGCCTGGTGGACGGCCGCGGCCGTCCGATCCGCGGCCTGCCCCCGCAGGTGGTCTCGGGGGCCACCTGCGACGCCGAGGCGGCCTGGCGCGGGGCGTTCCTGGCGCACGGCTCGCTCACCGAGCCCGGCCGTTCCTCCTCCCTGGAGGTCACGTGTCCGGGCCCCGAGGCGGCGCTCGCCCTGGTCGGAGCCGCCCGTCGGCTGTCGATCGCGGCGAAGGCCCGTGAGGTCCGCGGGGTCGACCGGGTCGTCGTCCGCGACGGCGACGCGATCGGCGCCCTCCTCACCCGCCTCGGAGCGCACGAGTCCGTGCTGGCCTGGGAGGAGCGCCGGATGCGCCGGGAGGTGCGCGCCACGGCGAACCGTCTCGCCAACTTCGACGACGCCAACCTGCGCCGCTCCGCCCGCGCGGCCGTCGCCGCCGGAGCCCGCGTCCAGCGCGCCCTGGAGATCCTCGCCGACGAGGTCCCCGAGCATCTCGCGGCCGCCGGCCGGCTGCGCATGGACCACAAGCAGGCCTCCCTGGAGGAGCTCGGCGCGCTCGCCGACCCGCCGCTGACGAAGGACGCCGTCGCCGGCCGGATCCGCAGACTGCTGGCGATGGCCGACAAGCGGGCCTCCGATCTGGGCATCCCGGGCACGGAGGCCAACCTCTCCGAGGAGCTGGCCGACAACCTCGTCGGCTGACCGACGATCCGTCAACACGCCGGTGCCCCTGCCCCATTGGGGTGGGGGCACCGGCGTGTTGACGCCCCTCGAGGCACCCTTGACTCGATCATGGACTGTCATGAGCCTGGCATCAGTTCGCTGCTGTGGCGGACCACCGCTAGGGGGGTACATGAGACACAGAGCGAGATCGATCCTCGCTGTCGGCGCGCTCCTGATCGGCGGAGCGAGCATCGCACCCGTCGCCCAAGCACAACCCGGTCGTCCGGCGGACTCCGACGCGGACGAGGTCAAGGTCTTCCGTGCCGAGGTCACCAAGAAGCAGGTACCCCTGCTGCTGGCCGCCGGGCAGGACGGCCACGAACTCGGTGAGCAGGCGCCCGAGAAGGGCACGGCCACCGTCGAGGTCTACCTCACCGACAAACAGGCCGAGAAGCTCGAGAAGCAGGGTGTCGACCTCAAGGAGCACACCCTCTCGGCCAGTGCCGAGAACCGCGTCGAGGCCGCCGCCGACGGCGTGTACCGCCCGTACAGCGGCAGCGGCGGCATCAAGGAAGAGATCGTCAGGACCGGCGCGCAGCACCCCGGCCTCACCAAGGTCGTCTCCCTCGGCAGGACCGTGAACGGCCAGGACATCCTCGCCCTCAAACTGACCAGGAACGCGAAGAAGTCCAAGGACGGCAGCAAGCCCTCCGTGCTGTACATGTCCAACCAGCACGCGCGCGAGTGGATCACGCCGGAGATGACCAGGCGGTTGCTCCACTACTACGTGGACAACTACAAGAGCGACCGGCGCGTGAAGAAGATCGTCGACTCGACCGAGCTGTGGTTCGTGATCTCGGCCAACCCCGACGGCTACGACTACACCTTCCAGAACTCCGACAACCGCCTGTGGCGCAAGAACCTGCGGGACGTCAACGCCGACGGCGTCATCGGCACCGGCGACGGCGTCGACCTCAACCGCAACTTCGCCTACAAGTGGGGCTACGACGACGAGGGTTCGTCCCCCAACCCCACCAGCGAGACCTACCGGGGCGCGGCCCCGAAGTCCGAGCCCGAGACGCGGGCGCTGGACGCCTTCGAGCGGCGCATCGGCTTCGACTACGGCATCAACTACCACTCCGCCGCCGAACTCATCCTCTACGGCGTCGGCTGGCAGGTCGCCACCCCGAGCCCGGACGACGTCCTCTACAAGGCCCTCGCAGGCACCCCGGACAACCCCGCGGTCCCCGGCTATCACCCGCAGGTCTCCTCGGAGCTGTACACCACCAACGGTGAGGCGGACGGCCACGCGGCCAACGTCAACGGCATGGCGATGTTCACCCCCGAGATGTCGACCTGCGAGACCGCGTCGAACCTCGACCCGAACGACGCCTGGAACGCGGCCGACTGCCAGTCGGGCTTCAACTTCCCCGACGACGAGAAGCTGATCCAGCAGGAGTTCGCCAAGAACATCCCGTTCGCGCTCTCCGTGGCCGAGTCCGCAGCCCACCCCGATCAGCCGAAGTCCTCGCTCGGCCTGAAGGCCGCCGACTTCACCCCGGCGCCCTTCGCCACGTCGTACTCCCGCGGCGCCGACCAGGAGGTCTCCGTCGTCGTCCGCAAGTCGGTCCGCGACAAGGAGCTCGAGTACCGCGTCAACGGCGGCCGGACCAAGGACACGGCGCTCAGGTCGTGGAAGGGCGGCGAGACGTACGGCGGTGACGACAACGTCCACTTCGACGAGTACCGGGCCAAGGTCCGTGACGGCGATCCGGGCGACAAGGTCGAGGTGTGGTTCACCGGGAGGGCCAGGGGCGGCAAGAAGGTCTCCAGCGAGCACTTCACCTACACCGTCGCCGAACGCCCGCGCGCGGACACCCTCGTGGTCGCCGAGGAGGGCGTGAAGGCCACCCAGGCCCAGAAGTACGTGGACGCGCTGAAGGCCAACGGCCGCAAGGCAGTGGTCTGGGACGTCGCCACCCAGGGCGCCCCCGACGCGCTCGGCGTGCTCAAGCACTTCAGGACCGTCGTCCACTACACGGGCGCGGGTGTCCCCGGCAATCCCACCCAGCTCCAGCTGCGCGCCCACCTCAACGAGGGCGGCAAGCTCATCGAGGCGGGCGAGCGGGCAGGCGGCAGCGTCGACCTCGGCGACGGCACCCCGTCGGACGACTTCAGCCAGTACTACCTGGGCGCCTACACCCGTACGTCGCTGCCCGGCACCACCGCCTTCGAGGGCACCGGCGACCTCGCCGGAGCCACCGGAGCGCTCGGCGCCGCGCCCGGCAACCCGCTGGACGCCGCCGGGTCCTACAGCGTCACCTCGGACACCCTGTCACCGCGGACCCACCCGCAGTTCGCGAGCGCGGGAGCGGGCCGCTACCCCGGCACCGCCAATCCCTACGGTCCGTACGAGGGAGCCTCCATGGCGGCGGTCACCCACAGCGACTTCGCCTGGAACCGCCTCACCCGCACCGTCGACCTCACCTCGGTGAGCGCTTCCGACACGCCCACGCTGCGCACCCGGCTGCTGTGGGACACCGAGAAGGGCTACGACCACGCGGTCCTGGAGGCGCGCACCGCAGGCGCCGACGACTGGACCACGCTCCCCGAGAAGGGCGGCGCCACGAGCACGGCCGTGCCCGCCGACTGTGAGGCCGGGTTCTTCGTCCAGGCGCACCCCGCCCTCACGCGGTACCTGACGTTCTCCGGCAACGCCTGCACCGCCACCGGCACCAGCGGCTCCTGGAACAGCTTCACCGGGGCGTCGGCCGGCTGGCAGGAGGTCTCCTTCGACCTCTCCGCGTACGCAGGCAAGAAGGTCGAGGTCTCCCTCAGCTACATCACCGACCCCGGTTCCGGCGGCCGTGGCGTCCTCGCCGACAACGCGTCCGTCGTCATCGGCGGCAACGCCGTCGAGACCGAGGGCTTCGAGACGTCGCTCGGCGCGTGGAGCACTCCGGGCCCGCCCGCGGGCAGCCCCGCGGTCGTCACGGACTGGGGGCGCTCCGGAGCGCTGTTCCAGACGTACGGCGCCGTCACGACGGACGACACCGTGCTGCTGGGCTTCGGTCTGGAGCACCTCGCGACGGCGGCCGACCGCACGGCCCTGGTCAGGAAGGCGCTCGCCGCCCTCCACGAGTGACACGCGGTCAACGGCAACTGGCGTTCTGTAACCGGATCGAGTGAGAGGGCCTTCCGGTCCGGGCGGTCCGTACCCCTACTGGCGGGTACGGACCGCCGTGCCGTGTATGGGGCGACTCAATGTCACCCCGGAGGCTTCAGGGAGGTAGGGTCGTAGGCGGTCGGGGACATCCCAATACAGCTCGCCGGTCTCACAGCCGGCGTACCAACGAGGAGATCGGTTCGTGACGATCCGCGTAGGCATCAACGGCTTTGGCCGCATCGGTCGTAACTACTTCCGCGCGCTGCTGGAGCAGGGTGCTGACATCGAGATCGTGGCTGTCAACGACCTGGGTGACACCGCGACCACCGCTCACCTGCTCAAGTACGACACCATCCTGGGCCGCCTCAAGGCCGAGGTGTCGCACACCGCCGACACGATCACCGTCGACGGCAAGACCATCAAGGTCCTCTCCGAGCGCAACCCGGCCGACATCCCGTGGGGCGAGCTGGGCGTCGACATCGTCATCGAGTCGACCGGCATCTTCACGAAGAAGGCCGACGCCGAGAAGCACATCACCGGCGGCGCCAAGAAGGTCCTCATCTCGGCTCCGGCCTCGGACGAGGACATCACGATCGTGCTTGGCGTCAACGAAGAGAAGTACGACGCGGCGAACCACCACATCATCTCCAACGCCTCCTGCACCACCAACTGTGTGGCGCCGATGGCCAAGGTTCTCCTGGAGAACTTCGGCATCGTCTCGGGCCTGATGACCACGGTCCACGCCTACACCAGCGACCAGCGTCTCCAGGACTTCCCGCACAAGGACCTGCGCCGCGCCCGCGCCGCCGCCGAGAACATCATTCCGGCGAGCACCGGCGCGGCCAAGGCCCTCGGCCTGGTCATCCCGGAGCTGGCGGGCAAGCTCAACGGCATGGCGATGCGGGTGCCGGTCCCGACGGGATCCGTCACCGACCTGGTCGTCGAGACGGAGCGCGTGGTGACCAAGGAAGAGGTCAACGCGGCGTTCCAGAAGGCCGCCCAGGGCGAGCTGAAGGGCTACCTGGACTACACCGAGGACGCGATCGTCTCCTCGGACATCGTCAACTGGCCGGCCTCCTGCACCTTCGACTCCTCCCTGACCATGGTGCAGGGCAACAGCGTGAAGATCATCGGCTGGTACGACAACGAGTGGGGCTACTCCAACCGCCTCGTCGACCTGACGGTCTTCGTCGGCAACCAGCTCTGATCGACAGAGCAGGCACTTCGGTGTGAGTCAGGGCTCGGGCAGCGCAGGGACGCGCTGCCCGAGCCCTGACTCGCGTACAGATCAGCCCTCTCACGATCACGAGCCTCACGAGCACTCTCCAGGAGTTCCCTCCATGAAGACGATCGACGAACTTCTCGCCGAAGGTGTGGGCGGCAAGCGGGTCTTTGTCCGCGCCGACCTGAACGTGCCGCTGGACGGCACCACCATCACGGACGACGGCCGTATCCGCGCCGTCCTGCCCACCGTCAAGGCCCTCGCCGAAGCGGGCGCCCGGGTGGTCGTCGCCTCGCATCTGGGCCGCCCCAAGGGTGCCCCGGACCCCGCCTTCTCGCTCGCGTCGGCCGCCGCGCGCCTCGGTGAACTCCTCGGCGGTGAGGTGGCGTTCGCGACCGACACGGTCGGCGAGTCCGCCAAGTCCACCGTCGGCGGCCTCGCCGACGGCCAGGTCGCCGTCATCGAGAACCTGCGCTTCAACGCCGGCGAGACCTCCAAGGACGACGCCGAGCGCGGTGCCTTCGCCGACCAGCTCGCCGCCCTCGCGGACGTGTACGTGAGCGACGGTTTCGGCGCCGTCCACCGCAAGCACGCCTCGGTCTTCGACCTCCCGGCCCGGCTGCCGCACGCCGCCGGCTACCTCATCGCCGCCGAGGTCGCCGTCCTCAAGAAGCTCACCGAGGACGTCAAGCGCCCCTACGTCGTCGCCCTCGGCGGCGCGAAGGTCTCCGACAAGCTCGCCGTCATCGACCAGCTGCTCGGCAAGGCCGACCGCATCCTGATCGGCGGCGGCATGGCCTACACGTTCCTCAAGGCCAAGGGGTACGAGATCGGCAAGTCCCTCCTTCAGGAGGACCAGATCCCGGCGGTCCTGGAGTACATCGAGCGCGCCGAGAAGACCGGTGTCGAGCTGGTGCTGCCCGTCGACGCGCTGGTCGGCCCCGAGTTCCCGGACCTGAAGACCAAGGCTCCGGCGAACCCCGCCACCGTTGCCGCGGACGCGATCCCGGGCGACCAGATGGGCCTGGACATCGGTCCGGAGTCCCGCCAGCTCTACGTCTCGAAGCTCACCGACGCCGCCACCGTCTTCTGGAACGGCCCCATGGGCGTCTTCGAACACCCCGACTACGCCGAGGGCACCAAGGCGGTCGCCCAGGCCCTCCTCGACTCCCCGGGCTTCACGGTGGTCGGCGGCGGCGACTCCGCCGCGGCCGTCCGCATCCTGGGCTTCGACGAGAACGCATTCGGCCACATCTCGACCGGCGGCGGCGCCTCCCTCGAATACCTCGAGGGCAAGACGCTCCCCGGCCTCGCCGCACTGGAGGACTGACCCTTTATGAGCACGCGCACGCCGCTGATGGCCGGCAACTGGAAGATGAACCTCAACCACCTCGAGGCCATCGCCCACGTCCAGAAGCTCGCCTTCGCCCTGTCCGACAAGGACTACGATGCCGTCGAGGTCGCCGTCCTGCCGCCCTTCACCGACCTGCGCTCCGTGCAGACCCTGGTCGACGGCGACAAGCTCAAGATCAAGTACGGCGCCCAGGACGTGTCGGCGCACGACTCCGGCGCGTACACCGGCGAGATCTCCGGCTCGATGCTCGCCAAGCTGAAGTGCACGTACGTGGCGATCGGCCACTCCGAGCGCAGGCAATACCACAACGAGTCCGACGAGCTGGTCAACGCCAAGGTCAAGGCCGCCTACAAGCACGGCCTGACCCCGATCCTGTGCGTCGGTGAGGAGCTGGAGGTCCGTGAGGCGGGCAACCACGTCTCCCACACCCTCGCCCAGGTCGAGGGCGGTCTGAAGGACCTCCCGGCCGAGCAGGCCGAGACCGTCGTGATCGCCTACGAGCCGGTGTGGGCCATCGGCACCGGCAAGGTCTGCGGCGCCGAGGACGCCCAGGAGGTCTGCGCCGCCATCCGCGGCAAGATCGCCGAGCTGTACACGCAGGAGCTGGCCGACCAGGTCCGCATCCAGTACGGCGGCTCCGTCAAGGCCGGAAACGTCGCCGAGATCATGGCCAAGGCCGACATCGACGGCGCCCTGGTCGGCGGCGCCTCCCTGGACGCCGACGAGTTCGTCAAGATCGTGCGCTTCCGCGACCAGTGAGCCGAGCTGTGAGTATGCGGTAGCGGCGATCCGTCGTACCCTTGCGGGGTCCAGCAGTGTCTGCTGGGCCCCGTCGTCCATCCAGATCCGAGGAAGTTGGTCCAGCCGTGGTTTTGGGGTTCTCGATCGCCCTGATCGTCTTCAGCCTGCTGATGATGCTTCTGGTGCTGATGCACAAGGGGAAGGGCGGCGGCCTCTCCGACATGTTCGGTGGCGGCATGCAGTCCTCGGTCGGCGGCTCCTCGGTCGCCGAGCGCAACCTCGACCGCATCACCGTGGTGATCGGTCTGCTGTGGTTCGCGTGCATCATCGTCCTCGGTCTCCTGATGAAGACGAACAGCTGATCCACGGTTCGCACATACGCACATTCCGTACGTAAGGCCCCATGTTCGGTACGCGCAGCTGAGCGCGGCCTATCATGGGGCTTGCGTCTAGGTGTGAGGGTTGTAACTCCAATCACTGGACGCGCGTTGGGCCTTACGTAGACTGAGGCGCTCGCAACGAAGCGAAACGCCGACTCGCTTCGCGGCACCATCACGCAGGGAGTTACGACCGTGGCAAGTGGCAACGCGATCCGAGGAAGCCGGGTCGGGGCGGGGCCGATGGGCGAGGCCGAGCGCGGCGAGTCCGCGCCGCGTCTGCGCATCTCCTTCTGGTGCTCCAACGGGCATGAGACGCAGCCGAGCTTCGCCAGCGACGCACAGGTGCCCGATACCTGGGACTGCCCGCGCTGCGGCTTCCCGGCCGGACAGGACCGGGACAACCCGCCGGACCCGCCGCGTACCGAGCCCTACAAGACGCACCTGGCGTACGTACGGGAGCGGCGCAGCGACGCGGACGGCGAGGCGATCCTCGCCGAGGCGCTCGCCAAACTGCGGGGCGAAATCTAGGAAGTGAGGACCGGCCGGGCGCCTGAGGGTGCCTGGCCGGAGCTGTTTTCCCGGCAGACGTGCGGCCGCACGCGGACCGGTTGTCAGTGGCGCCCTCTACGGTTTGTGAATGGCAGACCGGGAGGGGGAGTTGTGACGACGGTCGACGCGGCGGGCGGGGGCGCGCCCGCGTGGCGTGGGGGATTCGGACGGCTGTGGAGCGCCGCTGTGCTGTCCAGCTTCGGTGACGCCCTGCGTGCGGCGGCGCTGCCGCTGCTGGCTGCCTCGCTGACCGACGAGCCCCTGCTCATCGCCTCGGTGACCGCCTGTGGCTATCTGCCCTGGATCGCCTTCGGGCTGCTCGGCGGTGCCGTCGCCGACCGCGTGGACCAGCGGCGCGCCATGTGGACGGTGGACGCGGCACGAGGACTGCTCGTCGCGGGCTTCGCGGTGGCCGTAGCGCTCGGCCACGCCTCGATCGCCCTGCTGATCGTGCTGGCCTTCGCCCTGACCGCACTCCAGACCCTGTTCGACAACGCCTCCACGGCTCTGCTGCCCGCCCTGGTGGACCGCGAGGCGCTGAGCAGCGCGAACGCACGCCTCATGACCGGCCAGCGGATCGCCGGCGGTCTGGTGGGCGCGCCGGTCGTGCCGCTGCTGATCGCCGCCGGCGCGGCCCTCCCCTTCGCCGTCGACGCGGCGACCTTCCTGGTGGCGGCCGCGCTGGTGGCCTCGCTGCGGACCGCCGGGCCCGAGCGGGAGCCGAGAGCGGCGGGCAGCACCCTGCGCCGAGAGATCGCGGACGGGCTGCGCCACCTGTGGCGGGACGGTCCCCTGCGGGGCCTGTGTGCCGCCACGGCCCTGTGCAACATCGGCATGGGCGCCCAGCTCGCCACGCTGGTCGTCCTGGTGACCGGCTGGCTGGACGCGGGCCCCGTGGGGTACGCGGCGGCGGGCACCGCGGTCACCCTCGGCAACCTGGCGGGGGGACTGCTGAACGGCCGGCTCGTCCAACGCATCGGCTCCATCCGGGCCGTGCTTCTCGCCGGCACGGTGCAGACCGCAACGCTCGTCGTCATGGGCACCGTACGCAGCCTTGCCGCGCTGGTCGCCGCCCTCGCCGTCTTCGGGCTCATGGGCATGGTGTGGAACGTCAACACGACGACCCTGATGCAGCAGCGCAGCCCCGTGGAACTGCTCGGCCGGGTCAGCTCGGCCTTCCGGACCCTGGCCTACGCCGGAGTGCCCCTCGGTGCCCTGCTGGGCGGGGCGGTGGCCACCGCGTGGGGCCTCAACACCCCTCCGCTGCTCACGGCCGCCTTCTTCGTTCTCGCCGTCGCCGCGCTGATACCCGCGCGCCGCTCCGACGTACCTGTTGTTGCACCGCACGACGACGCCACGCCAGCTCATGTCACGCGCTGATCAACTAGGTTGGGACGGGCAGCGGGGCAAGGTACGCAGCAGGGACAGCTAGGAAAGAGGGCTGAAGTCCGAGATGAACGCAGACGGCCGTGCCAGGCTCAACCAGACGCCCGAGTGGACCGCTCTGGCCAAGCACCGTGAGGAACTGGGGGAGGTGCGGCTGCGTGCGCTGTTCGCCGCCGACCCCGGACGCGGCGGCGGGTACACCCTGCAGGTCGGGGACCTGCACATCGACTACTCCAAGCACCTCGTCACCGACGAGACGCTGCGGCTCCTGCGCGAGCTCGCCGCCGCCACCGACGTCTTCGGCCTCAGGGACGCCATGTTCCGCGGCGAGAAGATCAACACCACCGAGAACCGCGCCGTGCTGCACACCGCGTTGCGCGCCCCGCGCGACGCGGTGATCGAGGTCGACGGGGAGAACGTCGTCCCCGCCGTGCACGCCGTCCTGGACAAGATGGCCGACTTCGCGGACCGCGTCCGCTCCGGCGCCTGGACCGGCCACACCGGCCGGCGCATCAGGAACGTGATCAATGTCGGCATCGGCGGCTCCGACCTCGGCCCGGCGATGGCGTACGAGGTGCTGCGCAGCTACACCGACCGCGGCCTCACGGTCCGCTTCGTCTCCAACGTGGACGGCGCCGACCTGCACGAGGCCATCCGTGACCTCGACCCGGCCGAGACGCTGTTCATCATCGCCTCCAAGACGTTCACCACGATCGAGACGATCACCAACGCCACCTCGGCCCGCACCTGGCTGGTGGACGCGCTCGGTGACGAGGCCGCCGTCGCCCGGCACTTCGTGGCGCTGTCGACGAATGCCGAGAAGGTCTCCGAGTTCGGCATCGACACGGCGAACATGTTCGAGTTCTGGGACTGGGTAGGCGGACGTTACTCCTTCGACTCCGCCATCGGCCTGTCCCTGATGATCGCCATCGGCCCGGACGGCTTCCGCGAGATGCTCGACGGTTTCCGGCTCGTCGACGAGCACTTCCGGACCGCGCCCGCCGAGTCCAACGCTCCCCTTCTGCTCGGCCTGTTGGGCATCTGGTACGGCAACTTCCACGACGCCCAGTCGCACGCGGTGCTGCCGTACTCGCACTACCTGTCCAAGTTCGCCGCGTACCTCCAGCAGTTGGACATGGAGTCCAACGGCAAGTACGTCGGCCGGGACGGGCGCGAGGTCGACTGGCAGACCGGGCCCATCGTGTGGGGCACCCCGGGCACCAACGGCCAGCACGCCTACTACCAGCTCATCCACCAGGGCACGAAGCTGATCCCGGCGGACTTCATCGGCTTCGCCGAGCCGGTCGCCGAGCTGAGCGACGAACTCAAGGCGCAGCACGACCTGTTGATGGCCAACTTCTTCGCCCAGACCCAGGCGCTGGCCTTCGGCAAGACGCCCGACGAGGTACGCGCGGAGGGGGTGCCGCAGGAACTGGTCGCGCACAAGACGTTCAAGGGCAACCACCCGACGACCACCATCCTCGCGCGGGAGCTGACCCCGTCGGTCCTCGGCCAGCTCATCGCCCTCTACGAGCACAAGGTGTTCGTCCAGGGAGCCGTCTGGAACATCGACTCCTTCGACCAGTGGGGCGTCGAGCTCGGCAAGGTCCTTGCCAAGCGCGTCGAGCCCGCGCTCACCGAGGGCGCCGACGTCCCCGGCCTGGACGCGTCGACGAAGGCCCTGGTCGCCACGTACCGGGAGCTGCGCGGCAGGCAGTGACCCCGGGAAGCTCCCGGAGCCCGCCGCGAGCCCGCCCCGAGTTCTCCGGGAGTCCCCCGGCACCCGTCAGGTCACCGCGCTCAGCGTGTCGGCGAGCCGACGCCGTGCCGCACGGGCCGCGGGGAGGGCGGCGAGCGCGGCCGCGCCCAGCACCGCGGCCGCGCCGAACAGCACCAGCAGGGCCGGCGACGGCCCCTGGGCGATGCCCGGGCCGATGCCGCTGGACCTGCCCTGGGCGTCGATCAGCCAGTGCGCGAGGGGCAGGCCCAGTGCCATACCGGCGAGGACCGCGGCCAGGGCGGTGCAGCCGGTGGCCGTGACGGTGACGGTTGTGATCTGGCGCGGGGACAGGCCGATGGCCTTGAGCGCGAGCAGGTCCCGCTCACCCTCGCGCACGGTGGCGCCGATCGCCGTGAGCAGCTCGATCAGCCCGATGAGGGCCAGCACGGCGATCAGGCCGACGACGACCCCGCGCAGTGGCGAGAGCCCGTCGGCCGGGTTGGTCACGGTGTGCACGTCCAGGTGTCCGTGCCCGGCGGTGGCCAGCCGGCCGGCGACCGCGTGCGGGTCGGCGCCGGGGCGCAGCCGCAGCTGGTAGAGGCCGGGCGTCAGGCGCGGGTCGTTCTCGCGGAGGGTGTCGAGCGAGGTGGAGATGACCCGGCCGGCGTTCTCGGGCTCGATGCTGCGGCCCACGATGTGCAGGATCTGCGGCTGGTCGCCCACCGTCATCCGCACCCAGTCGCCGACGCGTACGTCCAGCAGGTCGAGCAGCCCCTGTCCGGCGACCGCCTCGTCGCGATCGCGGGCGAGGCGCCCCTCGGCCAGGGCGTACGGGTACGGCTCCTGGCGGGTGCCGAGGCCGCGCAGGGCGATCGTGGCCGTCTGCCCCGGGACCAGGGCGGCCACCTCGACACCCGGGTAGGCGGCGGCGACCTGCGGGTCGCGCTCCAGCAGGGCCCGGACGTCCCGGGTGCTCAGGCCCGCGTCCGCGTGGACGGTGAGGGCGGTCGGGAGACCGACCTGTTCGGGCCTGCTGTGGAAGCGGTCCATGGTGGTCCAGGCGCTCATCGCGACCACGATCAGCAGCAGGGGCAGCGCGAGCCGGGCCACCGTCGACAGCGACCGCAGGCGGCGGGTGACGACCGTGTGACAGCCCAGCACCAGGCCGGGCGGCAACCGCAGTCCGAGCGCCCGGCGCGTCACGCCCGACAGCCGCCCCCCGGGCGAGAGCGCGGGTCGCGGCACGGGAACCGGGGGCACGCGCCCCGCCCGCCAGGCCGCGAGCCCGGTGGTCGCGCCGATGAACAGCACCGCGCACACCGGCACCGCGAACAGCGCCACCGTGTGCCCGGGCAGCCCCTGCCAGACGCCGACCGCGTCCCCGAGCCGCCCCGGGATCCGGCTGCCCACCGCCTGCGTGAACGCAGCCGCGGCCACGGCGCCCAGCAGCGCGTACGCGGTGTGCTGGAGCAGGAAGACACGCACGACCTGGCCCGGGGTGAAGCCGATCGCCTTCAGCACGGAGATGTCCCGCAGGTGGCCGCGGATGCGGGTGGCGATCGCCCCGTGCACGGCGAGCCCGGCGGCGACCAGCGCGCCCAGCCCGAACAGACCCAGCACCTGCCCCAGCAGCCGGTTGTCGCCCTGGGCCTCGGCGCGCGCCTGCTGCCAGGTGGAGACCTCGCCGATGGCGCCGGCACCGAGGAGGGTGACGGCGCGCTGGACGACGTAGTCCGTGTCGGCGGGGTCGGTCAGGCGCAGGCCGATGACCTGGCCGCCGGGGGCGCCCACGGCGGACGGGAGCGCCCACACGAGGCCCGGCTGTTCACCCGCGCGGTAGCGGGGTTCGGCGCTGTCGGCGATGCCGAGGACGGTGAGTTTCCGGGTGGTGCCGGGCAGGGTGAGGGGGTCGCCGGGTTCGGCGAGCAGGGCGCGGGCGAGGCGGCTCTCCAGGACCACGCCGTCGGGGGTCGCCGGGTCCAGCCAGTGCCCGGACGTGATCAACGGGCGGCCGACGACGGGCCGCTCGGGCGTGCCGCGCAGTTCGACCGAGGCGCGGGTGCCGCGGGCGGCGAGGGTGGCGGAGGCGGTGGGGTAGGGGCCCGCGACGGACTCGACGCCGTCCAGCTCCGCCAGCTTCCGCACCTGGGCGGACGGGTCGGTGTGGATCCACACGTGCGCGCCGCGCGCCTGCGTGAAGACGCGTTGCCAGGGGTTGGTGGCGTATCCGAAGAGCGCCGTGGCCAGCAGCAGCGAGACGACGATGCCCGCGGTGGCGAGGACGAGGAACAGCGCCTCGCCGCGGTGCGTGCGCAGATCGGAGTGCGCCCAGCGCAGGGTGGCCCGCACCGTGTCAGCCCTTCCCGAAGACGTCGTGGAACCGCATGTCAGTCCCTGAGCTCCAGCACCCCGGATATCCCGGTCCCGCGGGTCGGCGTGCCGTCCAGTTCCGCGTCGTCGGCGATCCGCCCGTCGAAGAAGCTGATCACCCGGTCCGCGGCGCTCGCCAGCCGTGCGTCATGGGTGACCAGTACGATCGTCTGCCCGCGGTGGTGGAAGCGGGACAGCAGCCGCATCACCTCGCGGGTGCCCTTGCTGTCCAGGCTGCCCGCGGGCTCGTCGGCCAGCAGCAGCGGCGGGTGGTTGACCAGGGCCCGGGCCAGCGCGACCCGCTGCTGTTCACCGCCGGACAGCTCGCCCGGCATGCTCCGCTCCTTGCCGGTCAGGCCCAGCTCGGCCAGCAGCTCCTGCCGCTCGGCGCGCGCCTGCCGGGGAGAGACCCCGGCGAGCAGGGCGGGCAGCTCCACGTTGTCGGCGACCGACAGGTTCGAGACCAGGTTGAAGAACTGGAAGACGATTCCGATGCGCTTGCGGCGCTCCACCGCCCAGCGTGCCTCGCCGTAGGCGTCCGTGCACTCGCCGTCCAGCCAGATGCTGCCGCCGTCCGGCCGCTGCAAGCCGCCCAGCAGATGCAGCAGCGTCGACTTTCCGGCGCCGGACGGGCCGGTGATCGCCACGAACTCGCCCGGCGCCACAGCCAGGTCGACGCCGCGCACGGCATGGGCGGGCGCGCCCTCGCCGTAGTGGGTCTTGACCAGCCCGGCGGCGCGCAGCACAGGAGTGGGACGCTCGTCGCTCACTCCAGCTCCTCCAGCTCTTCCTGGCACCGTTCCAGCCAGTCGAGGTCGGCCTGCAGGTGCAGCATCGCGCCCTCGATCAGGAGCTGGGCGATGCGGTTGTCGCGGTCTTCGGCGGCGGCCAGCTTCGACAGGTGCCGCATGGTGTTGAGGTACTGGCGCCGCTGTCTGTTGATGAGGGCGATCTGCTCGGCGAGACCGGTCTGCGGAGCGAGGGCCAGTTTCATGAAGAACTCGTCCCGCACCCGCGGCTCGTCCTCGGGATCCTCGAACCAGGCGCGCAGCGCCTCCCGCCCGGTGTCGGTGAGGTGGTAGACCTTCTTGTTGGGCCGGCTGGACTGCTCGACGTCCTCGCCCTCGATCAGTCCCTGCTTCTCGAGGCGGCCGAGGGTCACGTAGACCTGGCCGACATTCGGCTGAGGGTACGCGGAGCCCAGCAGTTGCTCAAGGTCCTGCTTGAGCTCGTAGCCATGGGCCGGGCCGCGCGCGAGGAGAGCCAGGAGGGGCAGGCGCACTCGTGCTGTCCTCCTAGTCTGCGTAATGTGCTCCAGGCCCTAGTATCGCCCATACCTAACAGGTATACATGGCCTCTGGCCGGCTGCGGTCCCGGGCGAAGGTGCTCGGCGCCAGGTGTACAGGGAGGAACCTATGCGGTGGATACGCGCCGCCGGTAGGGGCCTTCTCGTCCTCGTCGTGGTCATGACCGGCTACGTCGCCTCGGGCGCCCGCGCCGACGAGCAGACGGCAGGCGGCCGGGGTCCTCTGACGCTCGCCACCGCCGGCGACCTCACCGGCTATCTCGGCCCCCTCCTGGAGGGCTGGAACCGCACCCACCCCGGTGAGAAGGTCACCCTCGTCGAACTCCCGGACTCCGCCGACGAGACACACGCGCAGATGACCACCGACCTGCGCGGCGGCGACCGGAGCCGCTTCGACGTCCTCAACATCGACGTCAACTGGACCTCGGAGTTCGCGGCCGCCGGCTGGATACGGCCGCTGCCCCGCGACCGCTTCCCGCTCGACACCTTCCTGCCCCCGGTCGTGGACACGGCGACCTACGACGGCCGGCTGTACGCCGTCCCGTACGTCACCAACGCCGGCCTGCTCCTCTACCGCAAGGACATCCTCGCCAAGGAGGGCGTCCCGCCGCCGCGCACCTGGGCCGAGCTGGAGCACGACGCGAGGACCATCGCGCCGAAGTACGGGCTCGACGGCTACGCGGGCCAGTTCCTGCCGTACGAGGGCCTCACCGTCAACGCGGCCGAGGCGGTCTACTCGGCGGGCGGCTCGATCCTCGGCGACGAGGGCGCGCGCGTCACCGTGAACTCGGCAGCCGCCCGCGAAGGCATCGGATTCCTCGCGCGCGGAGTGCGGGAGGGCTGGATCCCGAAGGCGGCGCTGACGTACAAGGAAGAAGAGTCCAAGCAGGCCTTCCAGGACGGCCACCTGCTCTTCCTGCGCAACTGGCCGTACGCGTACGTCGGCGCCTCCGCCAAGGGCTCACCGGTCGCCGGGAGGATCGGGGCCGTGCCACTGCCCGGCCCCGACGGGCCCGGCACGAGCGTCCTCGGCGGCTCCGACCTCGCCGTGAACACCCATGCGCGGCACCCCGACTCGGCCGCGCGCCTGATCGCGTATCTCACCAGTGAGCCCGTCCAGCGGCAGGTCCTCACCCGGGGCGCGCTGCCGCCCGTGCGCGCCGCGCTGTACGAGGACCCCGAGCTGGTGCGGGAGTTCCCGTACCTGCCGACCCTGCGCTCCGGCGTGCTCGCGGCCGCCCCGCGCCCCAAGAGCCCGCGCTACGACCAGGTCAGCCTGGTGGTGCAGGCGGTCGTGCACGACGCGATGACGGGGCGCGAGACGCCCGCGGCAGCGGTGCGACGGCTGGCGCGGGAGCTCGCCGCCATCTCTCACCGCTAATTCTCCTAGTTACCTGTTAAGTAACGCCTAGGTCTCATCTGGCCTTGATGGGCGTTCTTTTCGTTGACACCCTCGCGACACGCCTACCTAACATGCATGCATGTTGAGTAAGTACCACTGGTGGCGCGACGCGGTGATCTACCAGGTGTACGTCCGCAGCTTTCTGGACAGCACCGGCGACGGCATCGGCGATCTCGCCGGGGCCAGGGCCGGACTGCCGTACCTGAAGAAGCTGGGCGTCGACGGGATCTGGCTGAGCCCCTTCTATCTCTCACCGCAGCACGACCACGGCTACGACGTGGCCGACTACTGCGACGTGGACCCGCTCTTCGGCGACCTCGCCGAGTTCGACCTGCTGGTGGCGGCCGCCCGGCGGCTCGGCATCAGGGTGCTGCTCGACATCGTCCCCAACCACTGCTCCAGCGAGCACCCGTGGTTCAGGGAGGCGCTCGACTCGGCCCCCGGCGGCGCGGCCCGCGCCCGCTTCCAGTTCGCCGACGGCCGCGGCCCGGACGGCTGCGAGCCACCCAACAACTGGCACGCCATGTTCGGCGGCCCGGCCTGGACCAGGGTCACCGAGGCGGACGGCCGTCCCGGCCAGTGGTACCTGCACATGTTCACGCCCGAACAGCCGGACTGGAACTGGCGCAACCCCCAGGTGGCGGCGGAGTTCGACCGGACCCTGCGCTTCTGGCTCGACCGGGGCGTCGACGGCTTCCGCATCGACGTCGCCGCCGGCCTCTTCAAGCACCCGGACCTGCCCGACTCCCCGGACCCCGAGGCCGACGCCCGCACCCGCGACTCCGTCAACCCGCTCGCCTGGAACCAGCCCGAGGTCCACGACGTGTGGCGGCACTGGCGCGCGATGTGCGAGGAGTACACGGCACGCGACGGCCGCGAGCGGCTCCTGGTCGGCGAGGTGTCCGTCCCCACCGCACGCGAACACGCGCGGTACGTCCGCCCGGACGAGCTCCACCAGGCCTTCTTCTTCGACCTGCTCAGCGCCCCCTGGGACCCCGACGCCTTCCACAAGGTCATCTCCGAGGCCATGCAGGACATCGCCGGCACCGGCTCGACGGTCACCTGGGTCCTCAACAACCACGACCAGGTCCGCACCGTCACCCGCTACGGCGAACCCGCCCCCGGCGGCAGCGGCCTCGGCGCCGCCCGCGCCCGCGCCGCCGCGCTGCTGATGCTGGCGCTGCCCGGAGCCGCGTACATCTACCAGGGCGAGGAGTTGGGCCTGCCCGAGGTCGTCGACCTGCCCGATGATGTGCTCACCGACCCGATCTTCCGTCGCACCGGAAGCCGCGCCCGCATCCGCGACGGCTGCCGGGTGCCGCTGCCGTGGTCCGGTCAGGCATCCCCGTTCGGCTTCACTTCCGGCGCGGAAAGCGCCAAGCCGTGGCTGCCGCAACCCGAGTGGTTCGCCGAGCACGCCACCGACCGGGCCCTCGCCGACACCCGCTCCTTCTGGCACCTGTACCGCGACGGCCTCCAACTGCGCACCGCCCTGCCCCAGTTGGGCGAGGGCCCGCTCCGCTGGCTGGACGCCCCGCCCGGAGTCCTCGCCTTCGTCCGCGGCGACGACGGTGACGGCTTCGTATGCGCCGTCAACTTCGGTACGGCACCCACGCCCGCGCCGGTCTCCGGCACCCCCCTGCTGTCCAGCGGCCCCTGCCCGGCCGGGGTGCTCCCCGGCTCGACGGCGGCCTGGTGGATCAACGACCGCTGACATGCCCGTCAACTTCCGACCCCTCGAAGGGACATCAACGATGATGCGACGACGTACCACCCTCCTCACGAGCTGCACGGCCCTCGCCCTGGCGCTCGGCGCGACCGCCTGCGGCGGCGGACCCGTCACGGCCGGCGGCGGCGACAAGGCGCTCGACGGCCAGACGATCACCGTCGCCGGTGTCTGGTCCGGCAGCGAGCAGAAGAACTTCCAGAAGGTCCTGGACGCGTTCGGCGAGAAGACCGGCGCCAAGACCCAGTTCGTGTCCACCGGGGACAACGTCTCCACTGTCGTCGGCAGCAAGATCGAGGGCGGCAACGCCCCCGACGTGGTGATGGTCCCGCAGGTCGGTGTGCTGAAGCAGTTCGCGCAGAAGGGCTGGCTCAAGCCGCTGTCCACGAAGACCCGGCAGGCCGTGGACGCCAACTACGCGCCCGTCTGGAAGAACTACGGCAGCGTCGACAACACCCTCTACGGCCTGTACTTCAAGGCCGCCCACAAGTCGACCGTCTGGTACAGCCCCGACGCCCTCACCCAGGCCGGGGTCCAGCCGCCGAAGACCTACGACGACATGCTGAAGGCCGGACACACCGTCTCCGACTCCGGACTCGCCGCCTTCTCGGTCGCCGGACAGGACGGCTGGACCCTCACCGACTGGTTCGAGAACATCTACCTCTCCCAGGCCGGACCCGAGAAGTACGACGCCCTCGCCGCCCACCAGCTGAAGTGGACCGACCCGAGCGTGGTCGACGCGCTCACCACCCTCGGCAAGCTCTTCAAGGACAAGCAGCTCGTCGCGGGCGGCCAGAAGGGGGCCCTGAACACCGACTTCCCCGGCTCGGTGGAGAAGGTGTTCGGGCCCAAGCCGGAGGCGGGCATGGTCTACGAGGGCGACTTCGTGGCCGGGGTCGCGGGGGACCAGTTCGGAAGGAAGATCGGCGAGGACGCGAACTTCTTCCCCTTCCCCGCGGTCGGCGGCGGCAAGGCACCGGTGGTCAGCGGCGGTGACGCGGCCGTCGTCCTGAAGGACGGCAAGAACCAGAAGGCCGCCCAGGCGCTCCTGGAGTACCTGGCGACGCCCGAGGCCGCGGCCGTGTGGGCCGAGGCGGGCGGCTTCCTGTCCCCGAACAAGAAGCTCGACCTCGCCTCGTACGGCGACGACGTCACCCGCGCGACCGCCAAGTCCCTCGTGACGGCCGGGGACTCCGTCCGCTTCGACATGTCCGACCAGGCCCCGGCGGCCTTCGGTGGCACCAAGGGCGCGGGCGAGTGGAAGCTGCTGCAGGACTTCCTGCGCGACCCGTCCGACCCGAAGCGGACCGCGGCCGCACTGGAGACCGCGGCGGCCAAGGCGTACCAGGGCTGACCATGACCTCGACCCTGGTGAAAGAGACGAGCCCCCCGGCCGCCGGTGCCGCGCCCGCCCGGCGCACCCGGCGGCGGGGCCGGACCGTCGCCCTGCTGTTCGTCTTCCCGGCGCTGCTCCTGCTGGGCGCGCTCGTCGTCTACCCCGTCCTGTTCTCCGTCGGCCGCAGCTTCTTCGACGCCTCCGGCACCCGCTTCGTGGGCGGCGAGAACTACACGGAGATGTTCCGCGACCCGGCCACGCTCAACGCGGTCCGCAACACCGCGATCTGGGTGGTCGTGGCGCCGGCCCTGCTGACCGGCCTCGGCCTGGTCCTCGCCGTGCTGGTGGAGAAGGTCCGCTGGGCGACGGCCTTCAAGCTGCTGCTGTTCATGCCGATGGCGGTGTCCTTCCTCGCCGCGGGCATCATCTTCCGGCTCGCCTACGACGAGGACCCCGACAAGGGCGTGCTGAACGCGGCCGTCGTCTCCGTGCACGACGCCTTCGAGGGCACGTCGTCCTACCCGTCCGCCCGGGCGAGGGACGGCCAGGGCCTGACCAAGGGGGCGGACGGCTCGTACCGGACGAGCGCGCGCGTGGCGCCGGGGGACGCGGTGGCGCTCGGCCTGGTCGGGGTGCTGCCCCAGGACCTGCCGGGCGACGCCCGGCCCGCGTACGCGGCCGCCGGACACAAGGCGGCGGCGGATGAGCTCCGCGGGGTCGTCTACCTGGACTTCACACCCGGCGGGGGAGGGGAACAGGGCAGGGTCGACCGGCGGGAGAGCGGACTGCCGGAGATGAAGGTCGAGGCGGTGCGCGGCGGGAAGACGGTCGCCACGGCCACCACCGCCTCCGACGGCTCCTTCCGCTTCGAGGGGCTGGCCGCCGGCTCGTACGCCGTGCAGCTGCCCGCCTCGAACTTCGCCCCGCCCTACGAGGGGATCTCCTGGCTCGGGCCCGCGCTCGTCACACCGGCGATCATCGGGGCGTACCTGTGGATCTGGACCGGGTTCTCGATGGTGCTGATCGGGGCCGGGCTCGCGGCGCTGCCGCGGGACGCGCTGGAGGCGGCGCGGATCGACGGCGCGAACGAATGGCAGATCTTCCGCAGGATCACGGTCCCTCTGTTGGCCCCGGTCCTGACGGTCGTCTTCGTGACCCTGGTGATCAACGTGATGAAGGTCTTCGACCTCGTCTACATCATCGCGCCCGGGCCGGTGCAGGAGGACGCGACCGTGCTCGCCACGCAGATGTGGCTGGTGTCCTTCGGCGGCGGCAACAACCAGGGGCTCGGCAGCGCGCTGGGTGTGCTGCTCCTGCTGCTGGTGATCCCCGCCATGGTCTTCAACGTCCGTCGTTTCCGAAGGAGTCAGCGATGAACGCCGTCAGGCGCGGGCTGGGCAACGGGCTCGTCCAGGCCTTCCTCGTGGTCGTCGGCCTGGTGTGGATGACACCGCTGGCCGGACTCTTCCTGTCCTCCCTGCGGTCCGCCGAGGACACCGCGAAGGGCGGCTGGTGGACGGTGTTCGCCAGCCCGGGGCAGCTGTCCTTCGACAACTACGCGGCGCTGCTGAAGAACGCGGGCATCACGCAGGCGTTCTGGAACACGGTGCTGATCTCGGTCCCGACGACGGTGCTCGTGGTCGTCGTCGCGGCACTCGCCGGGTACGCCTTCGCGTGGCTGGACTTCCCGGGCCGCGAGGCGATCTTCCTCGGCGTGGTGGCGCTGCTGGTGGTGCCCGTACAGATCGGGCTGCTGCCGGTCGCCAAACTCTTCGGGCAGCTGGGCCTGTTCGGCACGATCCCCGGTGTCGTGCTCTTCCACGTGGCCTACGGGCTGCCGTTCGCGGTGTTCCTGCTGCGCAACTACTTCGCCGAGCTGCCGAAGGAGATGCTGGAGGCGGCCCGGATGGACGGCGGCAGCGAGTGGCGCATCTTCACCCGGCTCGTTCTGCCGGTGGGGCGCCCCGCGATCGCCAGCCTGGCCATCTTCCAGTTCCTCTGGGTCTGGAACGACATGCTGGTGGCCCTGCTCTTCGCCGACAGCTCCTCCCAGCCGCTGACCGTCCAACTCCAGTCACAGATACGGCAGTTCGGCAGCAACATCGACGTACTGGCGCCGGGGGCGTTCCTGTCGCTGATCGTGCCGGTGGCGGTGTTCTTCGCGTTCCAGCGGCACTTCGTGCAGGGCGTGATGGCGGGGTCGGTGAAGTGAGACGAGCGGGGCCCGGGGCTTCATGCACGCCCCGGGCCCCGCGCCGTCACGGTGACGCCGGTGGATACAGCGACCGCGGGAGCTGCGACGCCGCGGCCGTGTCCAGGAGCCACAGGGTGCGGGCCCGGCCGCGGGCTCCGGCCACCGGGGCCTGGATCTCACCCGCGCCCGAGAGCCCGATCGCCGCGGCCTGGGCCTTGTCCTCGCCGGCGGCCAGCAGCCACACCTCACGGGCCGCCCGGATCGCCGGGAGGGTGAGGGTCACGCGGGTCGGCGGCGGCTTCGGTGCGCCGTGGACACCGACCACCGTGCGCTCGGTCTCCCGTACGGCGGGCAGCTCCGGGAAGAGCGACGCCACATGGGTGTCCGGCCCGACGCCCAGCATCAGGACGTCGAAGGTGGGCACGGCGCCGTGGTTCTCGGGGCCGGCCGCCCGGGCCAGCTCCTCGGCGTAGGCGGCGGCCGCCGCGTCCACGTCACTGCCGAACGGGCCGTCCGACGCGGGCATGGCGTGCACGCGCTTCGGGTCCAGCGGAACCGAGTCCAGCAGTGCCTCGCGGGCCTGGGTGACGTTGCGCTCGGGGTCGCCCTCGGGCAGGAACCGCTCGTCGCCCCACCACAGGTCCAGGCGGCCCCAGTCGACGGCGTCCCGGGCGGGCGCCGCGGCCAGTGCGGCCAGCAGGCCGTTGCCGTTGCGGCCGCCGGTCAGGACCACGGACGCCTGGCCCCGGGAGGCCTGGGCGTCCACGATCCTGGTGATCAGCCGGGCCGCCGCGGCCTGCGCCATCAGTTCCTTGTCGTGATGCACGACCAGCTGGGGAGTGCTCACTGCGGATCCGCTTTCCTGACCGGGGGCATCTGCGCCGGAGAGGGCCGGTCGGCGTCGCCCTGGCCCGAGGGGGCCGCGGCCGACGGCGCCGGCGTGGACGGCCGGTCCGCGGCTGCCGCGTCCGGTACCGAGCGGACCGGGAGGGACGGCACGGGCTGAGCGGCCGCCGCCGCGGCGGCCTCGGCCCGCTCCGCGGCCGACTGGATGCCGCCCAGCCGGTCCACGCCGAACCGCAGGGCGGACGCGTACGTGTCGTCGGGATCGAGCCTGCGCAGCTCCTCCGCGAGCAACTCGGACGTCTCGCGGCGCTTGAGCGCCACCGCGCGGTCCGGCTGGCCCGGCAGCGCCAGCGTGGCCATCGCCCCGTCCGACCGGTGCAGCGTGATGGGGCCGCCGGTCGTCTCCATCCGGACCTGGGTCAGGCCGGGACCGGCGGAGATCGCGCGCCGGACGTGCACATGGAGCCGGTCGGCGAGCCACATGGCGAGCAGTTCGACGCTCGGGTTGGACTCCTCGCCCGCCACCTCGGCGGAGACGATCTCGCAGCTGACCTGGTCCAGGGCAGCGGCCAGCATCGAGCGCCACGGGGTGATCCGGGCCCATGCCAGGTCGGTGTCGCCCGGCTCGTAGCTCTCGGCGCGGCCCCGCAGTTCGTCGATGGGCTTCTCCGAGGCGTAGCTGTCGGTGACACGGCGCTGGCCCAGAGCGCCCAGCGGGTCGCCCGCCGGGTCGCGCGGGGCGTCCACCGACCACCAGACCACCACCGGCGCGTCCGGCAACAGCAACGGCAGGACGACCGACTGGGCGTGGTCGGCGACCTCGCCGTACAGCCGCAGGATGACCGTCTCGCCGGTGCCCGCGTCCGCGCCCAACCGCACCTCGGCGTCGAGGCGGGACTGCGTACGGTCCCGGGGCGAGCGTGAGACGCGCTTGATGACGACGAGCGTGCGCGAGGGGTGCTCGTGCGACGCGTCGCCCGCGGCCTTGAGAGCGTCGTAGGCGTTCTCCTCGTCCGTCACGACGACGAGGGTCAGCACCATGCCGACGGCGGGCGTGCCGATGGCGCGCCGCCCCTGGACCAGCGCCTTGTTGATCTTGCTGGCGGTGGTGTCCGTGAGGTCTATCTTCATGGCCGGCGCCAGCTCCGTCCGTCTCGCTCGAGCATCTCGTCGGCCTCGACGGGCCCCCATGTACCGGCCGGGTACTGCGCGGGTTTGCCGTTCTTGTCCCAGAACTCCTCGATCGGGTCGAGGATCTTCCAGGACAGCTCGACCTCCTCGGTGCGCGGGAAGAGGTTCGAGTCGCCCAGCAGCACGTCGAGGATCAGGCGTTCGTACGCCTCCGGGCTGGACTCGGTGAAGGACTCGCCGTAGGCGAAGTCCATCGACACGTCCCGGATCTCCATCGAGGTGCCCGGCACCTTGGAGCCGAAGCGGACCGTGACGCCCTCGTCGGGCTGGACGCGGATGACGATCGCGTTCTTGCCGAGCTCCTCCGTCGCCGTGTGGTCGAAGGGGGAGTGCGGGGCCCGCTGGAAGACCACCGCGATCTCCGTGACGCGGCGGCCCAGGCGCTTGCCGGTGCGCAGGTAGAAGGGGACGCCCGCCCAGCGGCGGTTGTCGACCTCCAGCTTGATCGCGGCGTAGGTGTCGGTCTTCGACTTGCCGTTGATGCCGTCTTCCTGGAGATAGCCGACGGCCTTCTCGCCGCCCTGCCAGCCGGCCGCGTACTGGGCGCGCACGGTGTCGCGGCCCAGGTCCTTGGGGAGCCGGACCGCGCCGAGCACCTTGGTCTTCTCCGCGGCGAGCGCGTCGGCGTCGAATGAGGCGGGCTCCTCCATGGCCGTGAGGGCCATCAGCTGGAGCAGGTGGTTCTGGATGACGTCACGGGCGGCGCCGATACCGTCGTAGTAGCCGGCGCGGCCGCCGATGCCGATGTCCTCGGCCATGGTGATCTGCACGTGGTCGACGAAGGACCGGTTCCAGATCGGCTCGAACATGGTGTTGGCGAAGCGGAGCGCCAGGATGTTCTGGACGGTCTCCTTGCCGAGGTAGTGGTCGATGCGGAAGACCTGGTCCGGCGCGAAGACCTCGTGCACGATCGCGTTGAGTTCCTCGGCCGACTTCAGGTTGTGCCCGAAGGGCTTCTCGATGACCGCGCGCCGCCAGGAGCCGCCCGTCTGGTCGGCCAGGTTGTGCTTCTTCAGCTGCTGGATGACGACAGGGAAGGCCGACGGCGGCACCGACAGGTAGAAGGCGAAGTTGCCGCCCGTGCCCTGCGCCTTGTCCAGCTCCTCGATCGTCGAGCGCAGCCGCTCGAACGCGTCGTCGTCGTCGAAGGTGCCCTGCACGAAGCGCATGCCCTGGATGAGCTGCTGCCAGACCTCCTCGCGGAAGGGGGTGCGGGCGTGCTCCTTGACGGCGTCGTGCACCTCCTGGGCGAAGTCCTCGTGCGCCCACTCGCGGCGGGCGAAACCGACCAGCGAGAAGCCCGGCGGCAGCAGTCCCCGGTTGGCCAGGTCGTACACCGCGGGCATCAGCTTTTTGCGTGACAAATCACCCGTGACGCCGAAGATGACCAGACCCGACGGCCCCGCGATACGCGGGAGCCGTCGGTCTGCGGGGTCACGCAGCGGGTTGCTGCTTGACAAGATTTCAGCCCTCCGAGGGGGCGAGGCGCTCGAGAACGGCCTCGGTCGACTTCAGCAGGTCGTTCCAGGACGCCTCGAACTTCTCGACGCCCTCGTCCTCCAGGACCTGGACCACGTCGTCGTACGAGATCCCGAGCTTCTCGAGAGCGTCGAGGTCGGCGCGGGCCTGCTCGTAGGTGCCGGCGACGGTGTTGCCGGTGATCCGACCGTGGTCCTCCGTGGCCAGCAGGGTGGCCTCCGGCATGGTGTTCACCGTGTTCGGCGCCACCAGGTCGTCGACGTACAGGGTGTCCTTGTACGCCGGGTCCTTCACGCCGGTCGACGCCCACAGCGGACGCTGCTTGTTGGCGCCCGCCTTCTCCAGCGCGCTCCAGCGGTCGGAGGAGAAGACCTCCTCGTACGCCTGGTAGGCGAGGCGCGCGTTGGCGACGGCGGCCTTGCCGCGCAGCGCCTTGGCCTCGGGGGTGCCGAGCGCCTCGAGCCGCTTGTCGATCTCGGTGTCCACGCGGGACACGAAGAAGGACGCCACCGAGCGGATCTTGGAGAGGTCCAGGCCCTTCTCACGCGCCTTCTCCAGGCCGCTGAGGTAGGCGTCCATGACCTCGCGGTAGCGCTCCAGCGAGAAGATCAGCGTGACGTTGACGCTGATGCCGTGGCCGATGACCTCGGTGATGGCCGGAAGGCCGGCCCGGGTCGCGGGGATCTTGATGAGCGTGTTCGGCCGGTCGACGAGCCAGGCCAGCTGCCTGGCCTCGGCGACGGTCGCGCGGGTGTTGTGCGCGAGGCGCGGGTCGACCTCGATCGAGACCCGGCCGTCCTGGCCGTCGGTGGCGTCGAAGACCGGGCGCAGGATGTCGGCGGCGTCACGGACGTCCGCCGTCGTGATCATCCGGACGGCCTCTTCCACGGTCACCTTGCGGGCGGCGAGGTCCTCGAGCTGCTGCTCGTAGCCGTCGCCGCTGCTGATGGCCTTCTGGAAGATCGTCGGGTTGGTGGTGACGCCCACGACGTGCTGCTGGTCGATCAGCTCGGCGAGGTTGCCGGACGTGATCCGCTTGCGCGACAGGTCGTCCAGCCAGATCGCGACGCCTTCATCGGAGAGGCGCTTGAGTGCGTCTGTCATGGAAAATGCATCTCCTACGTGTCGTATGTGAGCGTCAGCGCTGGGCGGCGGCGAGGCCAGTAGTCGAATCAAGCACAGCCCGGGCCTGGGCGGCCACGTTCTCGGCAGTGAAGCCGAACTCGCGGAAGAGCACCTTGCCGTCGGCCGAAGCACCGAAGTGCTCCAGGGAGACGATGCGACCGGCGTCCCCCACGTACTTGTGCCAGGTCAGCCCGATACCGGCCTCCACTGCCACACGTGCCTTCACCGAGGGCGGCAGGACGCTGTCCCGGTACCCCTGGTCCTGCTCCTCGAACCACTCCACGGACGGCATGGACACCACGCGCGTGGGTACTCCGTCGGCCTGGAGCTGCTCACGCGCCTCCACGGCGACGTGCACCTCGGAGCCGGTGGCGATCAGGACCACCTGGGCCTCGCCGCCCTCTGCCTCGAACAGGACGTAACCACCCTTGGCGGCATCGTCGTTGGGCTCGTACGTCGGCACGCCCTGACGGGTCAGTGCGAGGCCGTGCGGCGCGCCCTTGCCGAACTCCTTCGTCCAGCGCCTGAGGATCTCCCGCCAGGCGATCGCGGTCTCGTTGGCGTCCGCCGGACGCACCACGTTCAGACCCGGGATCGCGCGCAGCGCGGCGATGTGCTCGACCGGCTGGTGGGTGGGGCCGTCCTCGCCGAGACCGATGGAGTCGTGCGTCCATACGTACGTCACCGGCAGGTGCATCAGCGCCGACAGCCGCACGGCGTTGCGCATGTAGTCGGAGAAGACGAGGAACGTACCGCCGTAGATACGGGTGTTGCCGTGCAGGGCGATGCCGTTCATCTCCGCGGCCATGGAGTGCTCGCGGATACCGAAGTGGATGGTGCGCCCGTAGGGGTTCGCCTCCGGCAGCGGGTTGTCCGCCGGCAGGAACGACGACGTCTTGTCGATCGTCGTGTTGTTCGAACCGGCCAGGTCCGCCGAACCGCCCCACAGCTCGGGGATCACCTCGCCGAGCGCCTGGAGCACCTTGCCGGACGCGGCGCGCGTCGCGACGCCCTTGCCGGGCTCGAAGACCGGGAGCTTCTCCTCCCAGCCCGCGGGCAGCTCACCGGCGGCGACGCGGTCGAAGTCCGCAGCGCGCTGCGGGTTGCTGTTGCGCCACTCCTGGAAGGACTTCTCCCACTCGGCCTTCGCCTGACGGCCCCGCTCCAGCGCCTTGCGGGTGTGCTCGATGACCTCGTCCGCGACCTCGAAGCTCTGCTCCGGGTCGAAGCCCAGCACGCGCTTGGTGGCCGCGACCTCGTCGTCGCCCAGCGCCGAGCCGTGCGCGGCCTCGGTGTTCTGGGCGTTGGGGGCGGGCCAGGCGATGATCGAGCGCATCGCGATGAAGGACGGCTTGTCCGTGACCTTCTTCGCCTCCTCGATCGCGTTGTGGATCGCGTGCGGGTCGAGGTCGCCGTCCGGCTTCGGCGCCACGCGCTGCACGTGCCAGCCGTACGCCTCGTACCGCTTGGCGGTGTCCTCGGAGACGGCCGTCTCCGTGTCACCCTCGATCGAGATGTGGTTGTCGTCCCACAGCAGGACCAGGTTGCCCAGCTTCTGGTGACCCGCCAGCGAGGACGCCTCCGCGGAGATGCCCTCCTGCAGACAGCCGTCACCCGCGATCACGTACACGAAGTGGTCGAAGGGCGACTCGCCCTGCGGGGTCTCGGGGTCGAACAGGCCGCGCTCGTAACGGGCGGCCATCGCCATGCCGACGGCGTTGGCGACGCCCTGGCCCAGCGGACCGGTCGTCGTCTCCACGCCCACCGTGTGGCCGTACTCCGGGTGACCCGGGGTCTTCGAACCCCACGTGCGGAAGGCCTTCAGATCGTCCAGCTCCAGGCCGAAACCGGCCAGGTACAGCTGGGTGTAGAGGGTCAGGGACGAGTGGCCCGCGGACAGCACGAAACGGTCGCGCGCGACCCAGTCGGCGTCCGCCGGGTCGTGCCGCATCACCTTCTGGAAGAGGGTGTAGGCGACAGGCGCCAGGCTCATCGCCGTACCCGGATGGCCGTTACCGACCTTCTGTACGGCATCGGCGGCCAGGACGCGGGCGGTGTCGACGGCCCGCTGGTCCAGCTCGGTCCACTCGAGGTCTGTGGTGGTCGGCTTGGTGCTCACCCTGGGTCAGGGCTCCTCTCCACATGTCGGGTACCGGTGTTCTGGGCGCGCGCCCACCGGCTGCCGGTGCACTGGATGCCCACCGGCCGCTGTCGAGCCTACCCCCGCGAGTACGTGCGTTTTTTCGAGCCATTCCAGACTGGCGGGAGTACGCGCGATCCGCCTCCCGACTGGGACGGATCGCATTCGGCATCTGAATACGGAGCCGCTCATCCGACTGCTCAATCGAGCCCCCGAACGCACGTCGGACGCCCCCCGGAGTGCGCCTTTCAACACGACCCGACCCCCGCGAATGTCCGGGTCTGGGCAACGTCTACAGTGGCGTGGTACGCGCGGGCCTTTACCGGGACTTCACAGGGGAGGCTCGCTGGGATGTTCTCTGTCAGGGGTGTGCGTGACGGCCGTCGAATCCCGTCCAGCGGGGGTGCTCGGTGCGAGCCAGAACCGGATCGACCGGCCGTTCGGGGCCCGTGTCAAGGCGTTCGTGGCGCTGACCAAGCCGCGGATCATCGAGCTGCTGCTCATCACCACGGTTCCGGTGATGTTCCTCGCGCAGCAGGGCGTGCCGGACCTCGGTCTGGTCCTGCTCACCTGCGTCGGCGGCTACCTCTCCGCCGGCGGCGCCAACGCGCTGAACATGTACATCGACCGTGACATCGACGCGCTCATGGACCGCACCTCGCAGCGCCCCCTGGTCACCGGCATGGTCAGCCCGCGCGAGTGCCTCGCCTTCGGCATCGCGCTCGCGGTGGTCTCGACGCTGCTGTTCGGCCTCACGGTCAACTGGCTGTCGGCCTGGCTCGCCCTCGGCGCGCTCCTCTTCTACGTCGTCGTCTACACGATGATCCTCAAGCGCCGTACCTCGCAGAACATCGTCTGGGGCGGCATCGCGGGCTGCATGCCGGTGCTCATCGGCTGGTCCTCGGTCACGAACTCCCTCTCGTGGGCGCCGGTCGTCCTCTTCCTGGTGATGTTCTTCTGGACGCCGCCGCACTACTGGCCGCTGTCCATGAAGGTGCGGGACGACTACGCGCGCGTGGGTGTGCCGATGCTGCCGGTCATCGCCTCCAACAAGGTGGTCGCCAAGCAGATCGTCATCTACAGCTGGGTGATGGTGGCGGTCTCCCTGCTGCTCACCCCGCTCGGCTACACCGGCTGGTTCTACACCGCGGTCGCCCTGGTCTCCGGCGGCTGGTGGCTGTGGGAGGCGCACGCGCTGCAGGCCCGGGCGAAGGCCGAGGCGACGGGCGTGAAGCTCAAGGAGATGCGCCTGTTCCACTGGTCGATCACCTATGTGTCGCTGCTCTTCGTGGCGGTGGCGGTGGATCCCTTCCTGCGCTGACGCTCTTTTCGTCCGCCGACGGGCGGGGTGCGTGGTCAAGGCCACGCACCCCGCCCGTCGCCGTTTGATCTACCCGTCGGTAGCATTCTGGCCATGGCAGACACGCAGCAGGTTGACGCGAAGGCCGAGCGCAAGGTGGCCCGCCTCACCAAGCAGATCAACACCTTCGCCAAGGCGCACGGCGGGGCCGAGGGCCAGATCGCGTACATCGGGGAGCGCGGCGCCCGCATCGTCCTCGTCGCCGAGGACGGCACCTGGGGCGACCTCGTGGCCCCCTCCCACGCCATCGCCGAGAAGGCCGTGGAGAAGTCCGGGATCACGGTCCACGAGTCCTTCGACGGCGAGTTCGCGGCGAAGGTGAAGACGGGCCCGTACGAGTGGACGAGGATGGCCGGCATTCAGATCGGCGGCCCCAGCAACTGACCCGCAGTCACAGAACTACCGCAACGCAACACCTACAGCCCGGTTCACCCGTTAGGACCCTTAGAACAACACGGTCCGACACGGGGAGCCCGGATGATCGAAACGCCGTCCCTCGTGGACCAGTACTGCCACGGCGTACTGAGAACAGAGCTGGGCCTCGGCACCTTCGAGGCCCAGCTGGCCCGCACCGAGGGCCCACCCGCACCCGGCACCACCCTCTTCGACACCCAGACGGGCTTCGCCGTACGCCGTTGGTGCCCCCCACTCCTCGGCCTGGATCCGCACTGCCCACCCGCCCGCTATCTCGCCCGGCGTCGTGAACTCGGCGTACTGGAAGCGGGCCGCCGACTGCTGCGCGGAAGCGGGATCACGACCTATCTGGTCGACACCGGACTGCCCGGCGACCTCACCGGCCCCCCAGAGATCGCGGCCACCGCGAACGCGAGGGCTCACGAGATCGTCCGCCTGGAACTCCTCGCCGAACAGGTCGCCGACACCTCCGGCACCGTCGAGTCGTTCCTCGCCAACCTCGCCGAGTCGGTGCACGGGGCCGCCGCGAACGCCGTGGCCTTCACCTCCGTCGCGGGCGTACGGCACGGACTCGCTCTCGCGCCCGAGCCGCCGGGCCCGGGAGAGGTGCGCGGTGCCGCGGGGCGGTGGCTGGCCGGGCGCGGGGTCGGCGGTGAGCTGAGCGACCCGGTGCTGCTGCGGCACCTGCTGTGGATCGCGGTGGCCTCGGGACTGCCCCTGCAACTGCACGCGGGGCTGGGAGCACCGGGCCTGCGCATCGACCGTACGGACCCGGTGCTGCTGACGGACTTCGTCCGCGCGACGGCGGGCCTCGGCACGGACCTGGTCCTGCTGCACGGCTACCCGTACCACCGCCACGCCGCCCACCTCGCCGGCGTCTTCCCGCACGTGTACGCCGACTCCGGCGCCGCCCTGGTGCGCACCGGCGCCCGCGCGGCCACCGTCCTCGCCGAGATCCTGGAGCTGGCCCCCTTCGGCAAGATCCTCTTCTCCAGCGGCGCCCAGGGGCTGCCGGAGCTGCACGTGGTGGGCGCCCGCCTGTTCCGCGAGGCCCTCGCCAGGGTGCTCGGCACCTGGGTCGCCGAGGGGGCGTGGTCGCTGGCGGACGCGCAGCGCGTGGCGGGGCTGATCGCGGCGGGGAACGCGCGCAGGGTGTACGGCCTGGAGTGAGGTGTACAGACTGGCCGTATGCAGAAGACCGACGCCTTATTGACGCGTTTCCTCGGTGAGCTGGCGGCCCTGGACCCCGTCGCCGTATGGGCCCACGGCTCGCTCGCCGGGGGCGACTACCAGGAAGGCCGCAGTGATCTGGACCTGATCGCGGTACTGCCCGGCCCCGTGGGCCTGAGCACCGTGCGGCGTGTGGTCGCGCTGCACCGCGAACTTCGTGCCGAGCCGCTCGCCGCCACGTTGCACTGCAGCTACCTCACGCCGGCCACTTGGGACGACGCGGGGCGCTCGCACCTGACCTGGGCGCACGCGCATGTGATGCGTCGGCCGGTCACTCCCGTCACCCGGCGCGAGCTGCACGTCTTTGGCCGGGTGCTGCACGGTGAGCCCCCGGACCGGCTGCTCCCGCCCGTGCCGGACCGTGAGCTCGAGGAGTTCGTCGTACGCGATCAGCGGGACTTCTGGCGGCCCGCCGTGGACAAGGCACGGCTGTGGCGCCAGGACATCTGGGTCGATCTGGGCCTGATGACCTTCGCCCGCGCCACCGCCACCCTGCGCCACGCCGGCCTCATCTCCAAGCGGGAGGCACTGGACCTGCTGCCCGGGCTCGGCGCGCCCGCCGAGGTGGTCGACGACATACGAAGGCGGCGGTACGCGGATCCGGCGCCGCCCACGGCGGAGTGGACGGCGCGCAGGGGCGAGCTGGCGCGGACCTACCTGGGGCCGGCCATCGACGGGCTCGTGGCGACGTACGGATGACTCACGCGCGCGTGGCCACTGCGGGCTCCGCCGAAGAGTTCGGCAGGTCGGCCGTCGTGGTCTCCGCGCGTTCGCGCAGCGACAGCAGCACCCGCACCACCCAGATCCACATCACGGCGGAGCCCAGCATGTGCAGGCCCACCAGCGCCTCGGGGAGGTCGGTGAAGTACTGGACATAGCCGATGACGCCCTGGGCGAGCAGCACCAGGAACAGCTCCCGCGTCCGGGCCAGCGGCTCCTTCGGCGCGTCGACCGCCTTGAGGACGAACCACAGGGCGAAGGTCAGCGTCACCACGATCCACGCCAGGACGGCGTGCAGCTTGCTGACGGTCTCCCAGTCCAGCGGCATCCGGTCGACCTCGCTGGAGTCGCCCGCGTGCGGTCCGGCGCCGGTGACGACCGTGCCGACCAGGATCAGCAGGACGGCGGCCGCGACCAGGAACCAGACCAGCTGCTGCACGGACCTGCTGACCAGCGCACGCGGCTCGGCGTCGCCCTCCCGCGTGCGCTGCCACATCACCGTGGCGACCGCGATCAGCGCGGACGTCGCCACGAAGTGCGCCGCGACCGTGTACGGGTTGAGGCCCACGAGCACCACGATGCCGCCGAGGATCGCGTTGCTCATCACGATCCAGAACTGGGCCCAGCCGAGGCGGGTCAGACCGCGCCGGTACGGCTTCTCGGAGCGCGCGGCGATGATCGCCCAGCCGACGGCCGCGCACAGCACGTACGTCAGCATGCGGTTGCCGAACTCGATGGCGCCGTGGAAGCCCATCGCGCCGGTGGCGGTCAGCGAGTCGTCCGTGCACTTGGGCCAGGTCGGGCAGCCGAGGCCCGAGCCGGTCAGTCGTACGGCACCGCCGGTGACCACGATGATCACCGACATGAGGAGCGCGGCGAGGGCCGCCCGTCGGACCGTCCGGGGTTCCGGGGTCCAGCGTGCGGCGATGAAGGCGAGGGGGTTGCGCACGGCGGCTGTGGCGTCGGCGCGGGTCAGCTTTGGCACGCCGTCCATCGTAGGCCGCCGCTTGTGCATGCTTTCACGAGGGTCGGGTTCATCCATGGAATGCCTACTCCCAGCGGAAGAACTTCCCGGCGGCCGCGAGCCCCACGACCGCCCACACGGCGAGGATCCCGAGGTCGCCCCACGGTGTGCCGGCCCCGTGCTGGAGCACGTCCCGCAGCCCGTCCGACAGGGCCGAGACGGGCAGCAGCGCCAGCCCGTCCTGGACGCCGGGGGGGAACTTGTCCAGCGGAATGATCACGCCGCCACCGACGAGCAGCAGCAGGAAGACCAGGTTGGCGGCGGCCAGCGTGGCCTCCGCCTTCAGGGTGCCCGCCATCAGCAGCCCGAGCCCCGAGAAGGCGGCCGTGCCGAGGATCAGCAGGAGCAGGACGGCCGCCGGGTTGCCGTGCGGCGACCAGCCCAGCGCGAAGGCGATCACCGTGAGCAGGACGACCTGGAGGATTTCCGTGACCAGCACGGACGCCGTTTTGGCCGTCATCAGGCCCCAGCGGGGCAGCGGTGACGAGGCCAGCCGCTTCAGGACGCCGTACCGGCGCTCGAAGCCCGTCGCGATGGCCTGACCCGTGAACGCCGTCGACATCACGGCGAGGGCGAGGATGCCCGGGGCGAGGAAGTCGACGGCCTCGCCCGATCCGGTGTCGACGATGTCCACCGTGCTGAACAGGACCAGCAGCAGCGTCGGGATCACGACGGTGAGCAGCAGCTGCTCGCCGTTGCGCAGGAGCATCTTCGTCTCCAGCGCCGCCTGGGCCGCGATCATGCGGGGGAGGGGCGCCGCGCCCGGCTCGGGGGTGTAGATGCCAGTGGCGGTCATGAGCGCAACTCCTTGCCCGTGAGCTCGAGGCTGTGTCCTTCCGGGGGGCAACCCCCGGGCCCCCGGCAGAGGCATGTGCCGACCGGAATCATGAGCGCAACTCCCTGCCCGTGAGCTCAAGAAAAACGTCCTCCAGGGTGTGCCGTTCCACCGATATCCGGTCCGGCATCACCCCGTGCTGCGCGCACCAGGACGTGACCGTCGCGAGCAGTTGCGGATTGACCTTGCCCATGACCCGGTACGAGCCCGGGGTCAGTTCGGCGGCCGAGGAGTCGGCGGGGAGGGCCTTGAGGAGGGAGCCCACGTCCAGGCCCGGTCGGCCGGTGAAGCGCAGGGTGTTCTCGGCGCCGCCGCGGCACAGCTCCTCCGGGGAGCCCTGGGCGATGACCCGGCCCGCGTCGATGATCGCGACGTCGTCGGCGAGCTGCTCGGCCTCGTCCATGTAGTGGGTGGTGAGGATCACCGAGACCCCGTCGGCGCGTAGGTCCCGGACCAGATCCCAGGTGGCCCTGCGGGCTTGCGGGTCGAGGCCGGCGGTCGGCTCGTCGAGGAACACCAGCTCCGGGCGTCCCACCACGGCCATCGCCAGCGCGAGCCGCTGCTGCTGGCCGCCGGAGAGGCGCCGGTACGTGGTGCGTCCGCAGGAGCCGAGCCCGAGGCGCTCGATGAGCGCGTCCACGTCGAGCGGGCGTGCGTGCAGCTTGGCCACGTGCCGCAGCATCTCGTCGGCCCGGGCGCCGGAGTAGACCCCGCCGGACTGCAGCATGACGCCGATCCGGGGGCGCAGCGCGCCGGCCTGTCTGACCGGGTCGAGGCCCAGGACGCGTACCGTGCCGGAGTCCGGCCTGCGGTACCCCTCGCAGGTCTCGACCGTGGTCGTCTTGCCGGCGCCGTTGGGGCCGAGCACGGCGGTGACGCCCGGCTGGGCCACCAGGTCGAGGCCGTCCACCGCGGTCTTCGCGCCGTACCGCTTCACCAGGGCACTGGCCTGGACGACGGGCTCTGTTCGCATGGGTCCAGAGTCTAGGTACGCGCCGGGCGTCTCAGGCGGGCGGGTGCAGGATCTCCTCCGCACGGGGGCGGTGCAGCGTCAGCCACCGCTCCGCGTAGGCCACCGCGGCCCTGACCGGAAACAGCCGTACGTCCGCCGCGCCGACCTTCCCGCGGACGACCGGGCGGTCCCGCTCGAAGTCGTGTCCCAGCACGTCGAAGCCCTCGGAGTCGATCGACACCTCGGTCAGCACCTCCCAGCCGCCGCCGGGAACCGGCCGCCCCACCTCGACGCGGGGGGCCGCGACGCGGTACTCGGCGAGGTGGAAGCTGGTGCAGGTGTCGTAGCCCGCGCCCAGCAGCAGCACCCGGGCGTCCAGCCGCTCCAAGCGGCCCAGCGGGCTGCGCTCGCCGAGGCGGCAGTCGGGCGCGTGGCCCTCGACGATCTCCGCCGCGCGCGGGCCGACGGCCGCGAACGAGGTGTGCGGGTGCGCGCTGCGCAGGGCGCCCGGCCAGCGCCGTACGGTCTCGGGTATCACGCCGACCCCGCGGCTGGGGGTGATCAGCGGGTCGTAGGCGGGCATGGACGAGCGGATCCGCTCCCACCACTCCTCGGGCACCGGCGGATTGCTCCACAGCGCCGGGTCGGACAGGTCGCCGGTCTGGGTGGGCACCACGAGGGTGCCGTCGGGACCGAGGGCGTCGAGCAGTCCCTGGACGACCGCGACGGCCCCTCCACAGACCCAGCCGAGTGAGCTGAGCGAGGAGTGCGCGAGGAGGGTCTCACCGCTGCGGACCCCCACCTCGCGCAGCTGCGCGGCGATGGTGTCGCGGGTGACAAGAGGGCCGGTCGGAGGCGGTGTGGGCATGGTTCGGGAGTGTCGCGGATGCGGTGCGGCGGCGCCACCGATTTGAGGTCACGCGCGCGTGAGCCGCGCGTGAGCGCTGCCGCCGTTCTGATCGATCAAAGATCGTATCCGCAGGTCAGATTAGGTTTGCCTAAGTGACGCAGCGCACCGCCGGGTGGCCGGTGCGCGGCTTGCCCGCCCCAGATGAATTACGCAACAATGGCGTTGTGAAAAACGTCGGAGCGGCTCGGGAGACCCCTACAGGGACCCCGCAGGAGGAGCTCGCGACCGGAGAGCGTTCCACACGCAACCGGGTCGCGCGGTCCATCCTGGACCACGGCCCCTCGACCGTCGCCGAACTCGCCGCGCGGCTGGGTCTCACCCAGGCCGCCGTACGCCGGCACCTCGACGCACTGGTCGCCGACGATGTCGTGGAGGCCCGTGAGCAGCGCGTCTATGGCGCGCGCACGCGCGGTCGGCCCGCCAAGGTCTTCGCCCTGACGGACTGCGGCCGAGACGCCTTCGACCAGTCCTACGACAAGCTCGCCGCGGACGCCATGCGCTGGATCGCCGACCAGGAGGGCGGGAGCGAGGCGGTCGTCGCCTTCGCCCGCGCCAGGATCGCCGCCCAGGCGAGCGCGTACCGCAAGGCGATCGAGGCCGTCACCCCGGACAAGCGGGCCGAAGCCCTGGCCAAGGCCCTCAGCGTCGACGGGTACGCTGCTGCGGCGCGCAGCGCGCCCCTCCCGCAACAGGGTGAGCAGCTCTGCCAGCACCACTGCCCGGTCGCCCATGTGGCGGAGCAGTTCCCCCAGCTGTGCGAGGCGGAGACGGAGATCTTCGCCGAGCTGCTCGGAACGCACGTCCAGCGACTGGCGACCATCGCCCACGGCGACGGCGTCTGCACGACGTTCATCCCCAGGATTTCCCACAACGCATCTGCAAGCACGGCCGGGAGGAACCCCGCATGACTCTCCCCACGGAGACTGCCCACCCTGAGCTCGAGGGTCTGGGCAAGTACGAATACGGCTGGGCCGACTCCGACACGGCGGGTGCCTCTGCCAAGCGCGGCATCAATGACGACGTCGTCAAGGACATCTCGTCGAAGAAGTCCGAGCCCGAGTGGATGACCAAGCTCCGCCTCAAGGGCCTCAAGCTCTTCGAGAAGAAGCCCATGCCGAACTGGGGCTCGGACCTGTCGGGCATCGACTTCGACAACATCAAGTACTTCGTGCGCTCCACGGAGAAGCAGGCGGAGTCCTGGGAGGACCTGCCCGAGGACATCAAGAACACGTACGACAAGCTCGGCATCCCGGAGGCGGAGAAGCAGCGCCTCGTCGCCGGCGTCGCCGCCCAGTACGAGTCGGAGGTCGTCTACCACCAGATCCGCGAGGACCTGGAGGAGCAGGGCGTCATCTTCCTCGACACCGACACCGCGCTGAAGGAGCACCCGGAGCTCTTCAAGGAGTACTTCGGGACCGTCATCCCCGCCGGTGACAACAAGTTCGCGGCCCTGAACACCGCCGTGTGGTCGGGCGGCTCCTTCATCTACGTGCCGAAGGGCGTGCACGTGGAGATCCCGCTCCAGGCCTACTTCCGCATCAACACGGAGAACATGGGCCAGTTCGAGCGGACCCTGATCATCGTCGACGAGGGCGCCTACGTGCACTACGTCGAGGGTTGTACGGCCCCGATCTACAAGTCGGACTCGCTGCACAGCGCCGTGGTCGAGATCATCGTCAAGAAGAACGCCCGCTGCCGCTACACGACCATCCAGAACTGGTCGAACAACGTCTACAACCTGGTCACCAAGCGCGCCGTCGCCTACGAGGGCGCGACCATGGAGTGGATCGACGGCAACATCGGCTCCAAGGTGACGATGAAGTACCCGGCCGTCTACCTGATGGGCGAGCACGCCAAGGGCGAGACCCTCTCCATCGCCTTCGCGGGCGAGGGCCAGCACCAGGACGCCGGCTCCAAGATGGTCCACATGGCGCCGAACACCTCCTCCAACATCGTCTCGAAGTCCGTGGCGCGCGGTGGCGGTCGTACGTCCTACCGCGGTCTCGTCGAGATCGGCGAGGGCGCCCACGGCTCGAAGTCCAATGTGCTGTGCGATGCGCTGCTCGTCGACACCATCTCCCGCTCGGACACGTACCCCTACGTGGACGTCCGCGAGGACGACGTGTCCATGGGCCACGAGGCGACCGTCTCCAAGGTCTCCGAGGACCAGCTCTTCTACCTGATGAGCCGTGGTCTGAGCGAGTTCGAGGCGATGGCGATGATCGTGCGCGGCTTCGTCGAGCCCATCGCGAAGGAGCTGCCGATGGAGTACGCCCTCGAGCTCAACCGGCTGATCGAGCTGCAGATGGAGGGCGCGGTCGGTTAACTCCGGTCCTCGCCCCCATCAAGCCCTTTACGTAAACGGAAAGCGAGCATTACGACAGCCATGGCTGAGGCTCAGAACATCCCCGTGGGGTCGACCACCGCGGGCGCGATCGCGGTCGCCGCCGAGTCGACCGTCGCCACGCGCATGAGTGCGCCCCCGTCCTACGACGTGGCGGACTTCCCGGTCCCGCACGGCCGCGAGGAAGAGTGGCGGTTCACCCCGCTGGAGCGCCTGCGCGGGCTGCACGACGGCACCGCCACCGCGACCGGCGACGGTGTGAAGGTCACGGTGGAGGCCCCCGAGGGCGTCACCGTCGAACTGGTGGACCGTGACGACGCGCGCCTCGGCAGGGCGGGCATCCCCGCGGACCGCGTCGCCGCCCAGGCCTACTCCGTGTTCGAGAAGGCCGGCGTGGTCACCGTCCCCAGGGAGACGGTCCTCACCGAGCCGATCCGGATCGCGGTGCACGGCGAGGGCGGCACCTCCTTCGGTCACCAGGTGATCGAGCTGGGAGCCTTCGCCGAGGCCGTCGTCGTCATCGACCACACCGGTGACGCCGTCGTCGCGGCCAACGTCGACTACGTCCTGGGCGACGGCGCCAAGCTGACCGTCGTCTCCGTCCAGGACTGGGACGACAAGGCCGTGCACGTGGCCCAGCACAACGCCCTGATCGGCCGGGACGCTTCGTTCAAGTCGGTCGTCGTGACCTTCGGCGGGGACGTCGTACGGCTCCACCCGCGCGTGACCTACGCCGGCACCGGCGGCGAGGCCGAGCTGTTCGGCCTGTACTTCACCGACGCCGGCCAGCACCAGGAGCACCGCCTCCTGGTCGACCACAACGTCCCGCACTGCAAGTCCAACGTCGTCTACAAGGGCGCGCTCCAGGGCGACGACGCGCACGCCGTGTGGATCGGTGACGTGCTCATCGAGGCCAAGGCCGAGGGCACGGACACGTACGAGATGAACCGCAACCTGGTCCTCACGGACGGCGCGCGCGTCGACTCGGTGCCGAACCTCGAGATCGAGACCGGCGAGATCGTCGGAGCCGGGCACGCCTCCGCCACCGGCCGCTTCGACGACGAGCAGCTCTTCTACCTGATGGCCCGCGGCATCCCGGCCGACGAGGCCCGCCGACTGGTGGTCCGCGGCTTCTTCGCCGAACTGGTCCAGCAGATCGGTGTCCCGGACATCGAGGAGCGCCTGCTCGCCAGGATCGAGACCGAGCTGGAGGCCACCGTCTGATGGCCTTCGTACGCGCCTGCGGACTGAGCGAGCTGGAGGAGGGCACCCCGAAGCGGGTGGAACTCGACGGCACGCCGGTCTCGGTCGTGCAGACCGAAGGGGAGGTGTTCGCCATCCACGACATCTGCTCGCACGCGAACGTCTCGCTCTCGGAGGGCGAGGTGGAGGACTGCCAGATCGAGTGCTGGCTGCACGGCTCCGCGTTCGACCTGCGCACCGGCAAGCCGTCCGGCCTTCCCGCCACGCGCCCCGTCCCCGTATACCCCGTAAAGATCGAAGGGGACGACGTGCTCGTCTCCCTCACCCAGGAGTCCTGAGGCACCCATGGCAACGCTTGAAATCCGAGACCTGCACGTCACCGTCGAGGCCGACAACGCCACGAAGGAGATCCTCAAGGGCGTCGACCTCACCGTGAAGCAGGGCGAGACGCACGCCATCATGGGCCCCAACGGCTCCGGCAAGTCGACCCTCGCCTACTCGCTCGCGGGTCACCCGAAGTACACGATCACCAGCGGCACCGTGCTGCTCGACGGTGAGGACGTCCTGGAGATGTCCGTCGACGAGCGCGCCCGCGCGGGCCTGTTCCTGGCGATGCAGTACCCGGTCGAGGTCCCCGGCGTCTCGGTCTCCAACTTCCTGCGCACCTCCGCCACCGCCATCCGCGGCGAGGCCCCCAAGCTGCGCACCTGGGTGAAGGAGGTCAAGGAGGCCATGCAGCGCCTCAACATGGACCCGGCCTTCGCCGAGCGCAACGTCAACGAGGGCTTCTCCGGCGGTGAGAAGAAGCGCCACGAGATCCTCCAGCTGGAGCTGCTCAAGCCGAAGGTCGCGATCCTCGACGAGACGGACTCCGGCCTGGATGTCGACGCCCTGCGGATCGTCTCCGAGGGTGTCAACCGCATCCGTGAGACCGGCGAGGTCGGCACCCTGCTGATCACGCACTACACGCGCATTCTGCGCTACATCAAGCCCGACCACGTCCACGTCTTCGCCGACGGCCGGATCGCCGAGTCCGGCGGCCCCGAGCTCGCGGACAAGCTGGAGAACGAGGGCTACGAGGCTTACACGAAGGGTGGCGCATCCGAGTGACACAGCTGCCGGGCCTCCTCGACACCGAGGCGATCCGCAAGGACTTCCCCATCCTGGACCGACTGGTTCACGACGACCGGAAGCTCGTGTATCTGGACAACGCGGCGACCTCGCAGAAGCCGCGCCAGGTACTGGACGCCCTGAGCGAGTACTACGAGCGCTACAACGCCAACGTCCACCGCGGTGTGCATGTGCTCGCCGAGGAGGCCACGGCGCTGTACGAGGGCGCGCGCGACAAGGTCGCCGCCTTCGTCAACGCGCCGAGCCGCGACGAGGTGATCTTCACCAAGAACGCCTCCGAGTCGCTCAATCTCGTCGCGAACATGCTGGGCTGGGCCGACGAGCCCTACCGCGTGGACTCCGAGACCGAGATCGTCATCACGGAGATGGAGCACCACTCCAACATCGTGCCGTGGCAGCTGCTGGCGCAGCGCACGGGCGCGAAGCTGAAGTGGTTCGGGCTGACCGACGACGGCCGCCTCGACCTCTCCAACATCGACGAGGTCATCACCGAGAAGACGAAGATCGTCTCCTTCGTGCTGGTGTCCAACATCCTGGGCACCGTCAACCCGGTCGAGGCGATAGTGCGCCGCGCCCAGGAGGTCGGTGCGCTCGTCTGCATCGACGCCTCGCAGGCCGCGCCGCACATGCCGCTGGACGTCCAGGCCCTCCAGGCCGACTTCGTGGCCTTCACCGGCCACAAGATGTGCGGCCCGACGGGCATCGGCGTGCTGTGGGGCCGCCAGGAACTCCTGGAGGACCTGCCCCCCTTCCTCGGCGGCGGCGAGATGATCGAGACGGTGTCGATGCACTCGTCGACGTACGCCCCGGCACCGCACAAGTTCGAGGCGGGCACGCCGCCGATCGCGCAGGCGGTCGGCCTGGGTGCGGCGATCGACTACCTGAACTCGGTCGGCATGGACAAGATCCTCGCCCACGAGCACGCGCTCACCGAGTACGCGGTGAAGAAGCTGGGCGAGGTCCCCGACCTGCGCATCATCGGCCCGAGCACGGCCGAGGACCGGGGCGCGGCGATCTCCTTCACGCTCGGTGACATCCACCCGCACGACGTGGGCCAGGTCCTCGACGAGCAGGGCATCGCGGTCCGTGTCGGCCACCACTGCGCGCGGCCGGTCTGCCTGAGGTACGGAATTCCTGCGACCACGCGAGCGTCGTTCTATCTGTACTCCACGTCGGCCGAGATCGATGCGCTGGTCGACGGCCTGGAGCACGTACGGAACTTCTTCGGCTGAAGGGCTGGTCGTGAAGCTGGACTCGATGTACCAGGAAGTCATCCTGGACCACTACAAGCACCCGCACGGGCGTGGTCTTCGCGAGGGTGACGCCGAGGTGCACCACGTGAACCCGACGTGCGGCGACGAGATCACGCTGCGCGTGAAGTACGACGGCACGAAGATCGAGGACGTGTCGTACGAGGGCCAGGGCTGCTCGATCAGCCAGGCCTCCGCCTCCGTACTGAACGAGCTGCTCGTCGGCAAGGACCTGGCCGAGGCGCAGAGGATCCAGGAGACCTTCCTGGAGCTGATGCAGTCCAAGGGCAGGATCGAGCCCGACGACGCGATGGAGGAGGTCCTGGAGGACGCGGTCGCGTTCGCGGGCGTCTCCAAGTACCCGGCCCGAGTCAAGTGCGCCCTCCTGAGCTGGATGGCGTGGAAGGACGCGACGGCCCAGGCCCTGGGCGGAGCCGACGCCGAAAGGAAGACGGCATGAGCGACACCGTGGAGATGAAGCCCGCCTCGGAGGAAGAGGTCCGTGAGGCGCTGTACGACGTCGTCGACCCCGAGCTGGGCATCGACGTCGTCAACCTCGGCCTGATCTACGGCATCCACATCGACGACGCGAACATCGCGACGCTCGACATGACCCTGACGTCAGCGGCCTGCCCGCTCACGGACGTCATCGAGGACCAGGCGAAGTCCGCCACGGACGGCCTGGTCAACGAGCTGCGCATCAACTGGGTCTGGATGCCGCCGTGGGGCCCCGACAAGATCACGGACGACGGCCGTGAGCAGCTGCGGGCGCTCGGGTTCAACGTCTGAGGCGCACTCAGGACACATGCGAAACGGCGACGTTCGTCAGAACGTCGCCGTTTGTCGTTTCTCAGGCCAGCCCGCCCTCGAGCCGGAACGCCGAGTCCGCGGCGTAGAGCCCGTTGTACTCGTACGGGTCCAGACGGATCTGGAAGTTCTTGTGGCGCAGGAAGCGGCCCGGGTAGTTGACCGACTCCAGCATGGTCGCGCCGGAGTAGGGCGAGACGCGCGGGCAGAACGTGGCGTCCTTCTCGAAGAGGGACGAGCCGTCGTCGAGCTCGGCGCGCAGCACGAAGTTACGGTGCCGCAGATAGCCGCCGTCCGCCGTGGCGAACGAGTAACAGGCGGCGTTGGACAGGCCCTTGACCAAGGCGAAGGTGGCGTCCTGGCGGGCGGCCGCGGAGCTGACCGGGGCGAGCTTCACATAGTCGCCGCTCCCCACGTACCAGTACCGGTCGGGGTAGCTGGCCGAGCGGACGGAGCGCCAGTTCGTCGCGGGCTTGGGCGCGCTCTCCACGGGCGGCGCCGACTTGGCGGGCTTGGAGGAGGCGGGGGGCTTGGTGGGGGTGGGGGTAGGGGTGGGTGTGGGTGTGGGGCTCTCCTTGAGGGGGGTGGGCGAGGCGGCGGCCGCGTACGGCATCGCGGTCTTGCCCTTGGGCGTGGTGGTGCCGTTCGCGGACGGCGTGGCGAAGGAGATCAGGCCCGGTGCGGTGCCGGAGGCCGACGCCTTCCCTGACATTCCGTCACCGTCCCTCTCCGTCACGGTGATGGCCACCACGCAGGCCGCGATGGTGGCCGCGGCGAGGCCGCCGGCCAGCCACAGCCGACGGGTGCCCGGCGTCCGGGAGGTGTCCGGGGCCCAGCCGTTCTCCCACGGTTGCTCCTGCGGGGGCCGGGACTTGTTTTCTGGCATGCGCTGTTCCTCTCGCGGCGCTCCGATGGCTGCCGCGGCTGCGATGACCCGGTGTGTGAATGGTGAAGCAGATGGAAGAGTAGTGGAACAGATGACCTTCGAGCAGCCGTTTGAAGTGAGCGGTTTCCGTAGTGTGATCTGGGCTCATACCGCCGGGTCGGGAGTCAGGCCCCGCACCGTCGTCAGCGCCGCCTCCACACTGCCCGTGATGTCCGTGACCGGGTACTGCACGTCCCGCACGACCCGCTGCCGGTCGACGACCAGGGTGAGCCGCTTGAGACGCGCGGTGCCGGCCGCGCGGAACGTCGGCAGACGCAGGGCGGCGATCAGGGCCGGCTCCGCGTCCGACAGGAGAGAGAAGCCCAGGCGCTCCTTCTCGGCGAACGCCCGCAGCTCGTCCGGGCGTTGCGTCGAGACCCCGTGCACGGTGGCGCCGGCCGCGTGGAACTCCGCGAGGCGGTCGCGGTAGGAGCAGGACTCCAGGGTGCAGCCGGGGGCGCCGGGGATGTCCGTCCAGCCCGGGGGGTAGGCGTCCGGGCGGGCGTAGGCGCCGGGGAAGCAGTACAGGACGGTGAACGGGGTGTCGGCGGCGACCGGGTCGCGCAACTCGCCCTCGTGATCGGGCAGTCGGAGGCGGGGGAGCCGGGTGCCGGCCAGGTCGTGGACCCGGCGGGCCTCCGTCGAGGCCTCCGCCGTCGTGGCCGTCGTTCCTCCGTCGCCCAAAACCCAGGCGTCACCCCAGTCCTGAAGGGCGATCAGGACCGGCAGCAGGGCACGGCCACGCGGGGTGAGGCGGTACTCGTGGCGCACCGGGCGCTCCTGGTACGGCACCCGGGCGAGCACGTCCGCCTCGACGAGGAGGCGCAGTCGCTCGGCCAGCACCTTGCGGGAGAGGCCGAGCTCGCGCTGGAGATCGTCGAAGCGGTGCACTCCCCGTGCGGTGTCGCGCACGACGAGGAGGGTCCACCAGTCGCCGACGACGTCCAGGGCCTGGGCGATGGCGCAGGTGGAGTCCTCCATGCTGGTCCTGCGGGCCATGGATCCCTCGGCCTCCCCGCCGTCCGGTGGTCGTCGGGCCGAGCATAGTGGGTTCCTACAGGAAACCCACCAAGGGTGCGGGTGTCGCGGGCCTGCCCCGCCCGGCACCTGAGACGGTCGCCCACGGGTTCGCCTCCGCGGGCCCCGGGCGGTTAGGTTTCCCTCATGACCGACACGACTGCTCCTCGTACCACCGGCGCCGTGGCCGCCGGGCTTGCCACCATCGCCGCCGACGGCACCGTCCTCGACACCTGGTTCCCCGTCCCCGAGCTCGCCGCCGAGCCCGGCCCCGCCGGCAGTGAGCGGCTCGACGCGGAGCGCACCCGTGAGCTGCTCGGCGAGCACGCCGTCGCCGCCGTCAGCAAGGACGAGGTGCGCGGCGTGGAGGTCGTCGCGGTCCGTACGGTCATCTCCTCGCTCGACGACAAGCCGCTCGACACCCATGACGCCTACCTGCGCCTCCACCTGCTCTCGCACCGGCTCGTCAAGCCGAACGAGCAGAGCCTGGACGGCATCTTCGGCCTCCTCGCCAACGTGGCCTGGACGTCCCTCGGCCCGGTCGCCGTGGACACCCTGGAGACGGTGCGGCTCGCCGCCCGCGCCCGTGGGCAGCACCTGAGCGTGTTCGGCGTCGACAAGTTCCCGCGGATGACGGACTACGTCGCCCCGGCCGGGGTCCGCATCGCCGACGCCGACCGCGTCCGCCTCGGCGCCCACCTCGCCTCCGGCACCACCGTCATGCACGAGGGCTTCGTCAACTTCAACGCCGGCACCCTCGGCACCTCCATGGTCGAGGGCCGCATCTCCCAGGGCGTCGTCGTCGGCGACGGCTCCGACATCGGCGGCGGCGCCTCCACGATGGGCACCCTGTCCGGCGGCGGCAAGGAGCGCGTCGCCATCGGCGAGCGCTCCCTCGTCGGCGCGGAGGCCGGTGTCGGCATCGCGCTCGGCGACGACTGTGTGGTCGAGGCGGGCCTGTACCTCACCGCGGGCACCAAGGTCACCCTGCCCGACGGCCAGATCGTCAAGGCGCGTGAGCTGTCCGGCGCGAACAACATCCTCTTCCGCCGCAACTCGGTGACGGGCGCGGTCCAGGCCGTTCCGAACAACGCCGAGTGGGGCGGGCTGAACGAGATCCTGCACAGCCACAACTGAGCCGTAGGCCCAGGTCAGCGCCCTTCCGCCGGATTGCGGGAGGGCGCTTGCGCTATTGCGGGAGGGTGGCCGCGAAGCGGGTCAGGGTGGTGAAGTCGGCCTCACGCAGGCCGATGCGCGGGTTGACGTGGTGGAGGAGGGCCGGGCCGGGGTGGTGGGCGGCCACGTAGGAGTCGTCGGCGGGGCTCTGTTCGTCGTCCACCCAGGCGAAGGGGCGGCCCCGGGCGTGGGCGACGATCGTCTCCGTCTTCCAGTGGACCCCGTCGGGCCGCTCGGCGAACAGGTGGTCGCCGAAGTCGACGTAGGGCAGCTCGGGCAGGCCGACGACCGGGGCGATCCAGTGGTTGGCCGCGTCCATCCACGTGGTCGCCCAGCACAGGTCGTAGTCGAGGGCGAGGAGCGCGGGGCCGTGCCCCGGGTTCAGCCACACTCGCAGCGGCTGCCCCGGGAGCACCGTCGCCCGGATCGTCGTATAGCCCTCGGGCCTTTGCTCGGGCTTCGCCGCGTACGGGTTGAGGGGCTTATGCGGGCATGAGACATGTTCACCGTCGCCGATGACTGTCTACGGTGCTGAGGACGCGTCCGCTGCCTGCCCCCCGCTTCCGCCGACGGTCGCCCTCACGTCGCTCATGGCGCCCGGACGCAGCGTGCCACCCAGCGCGGGTGTCTCTATGCCCCCCGCACTCACCGACAAGATCAATCGCAGGTTGGCCCATTAGGGTCGGGGGCATGACGCCATCCCTTGCCAGCAGTGCCTTCGATTCGCTCCGCCTCGACGCCGTGCCCGATCAGGACGCGTTGCGCCGGGTCTACGAACTGCCCAAGGACACGGCCATGCGCAAGCAGATGACCGAACTCACCGAGCAGACCCGGCGGTTGATCGGATGCTCATCGCTCGTCCTGGTCGCCAGCGCGGACGCCGAGGGCAACTGTGATGTCTCCCCGCGCGGGGGCCCCGCCGGGTTCGTCGCCGTCCTGGACGCACGGACGGTGGCGATACCGGACGCGACCGGCAACAAGCGTCTGGACACCCTGCAGAACGTCGTCGCCACCGGACGGGCCGGGCTGCTGTTCGTCATCCCGGGGCGCACCACGACGCTCAGGGTGAACGGCCGGGCCTGCGTCTCCACCCGCCCGGAGCTGCTGTCGCAGCTGACCGCCGTGGGCAAGCCGCCGGCCAGTGCGCTGGTGCTGGGGATCGAGGAGGTCTACCCGCACTGCCCCAAGTCGCTCCTGCGCAGCGGGGCCTGGAAGCCGGAGCAGTGGCTGCCGGCGGACGCCCAGCCGACCTCGGCAGAGGTGACGCTGGCCCAACTGCGGATGCCGGAACTGACGATCGCCGACATCGAGCAGGCGGAGGCGGACTCGCTGAAGTACCGGTACGAGTAACGGGCCGACCAGTGATTGCTGAACCACCAGCCCGCCGAACCCCCAGACCAGCGCGCCCCAAGAACAATCGCGGGGCAGCCCGTTACCCCGGCGATACGACCCCTCTGTTGCCTTCCTGCGCGCTGAAGACGGTGAAGAGGTGGTTGTCGTTGGCTGAGAGGGACGAGAAGACGTGGATGTGTATGAAGCAGTGGACACTCGTCGGGCCGTGCGGGCGTTCAGCCATGAGCCGGTAGCCAAAGAGGCACTCGAACGAGTGCTGGCTGCAGCGACGCGGGCTCCGTCGAGTGGGAACCTCCAGCCGTGGCATGTGTATGTCGTGAGCGGCGAGCCCTTGGCCGAACTCAAGAGGCGCGCGACGTCCAGGGCATTGGCGGGCGACCCGGGTGATGAGCGGGAGTACCCGATGTACCCGACCGAACTGACCTCGCCGTATCTGGACCGCTTTTCGGCCGCGGCCGCCCAGCGGTACGAAGTACTGGGGATCGAGCGTGACGACCTCGACAGGCCCAAAAAGATCGCCGCCTTGAACTCGGAGGCGTTCGGGGCGCCTGTTGTGCTGTTCTGCTACCTCGACCGGACGATGGGGCCCGGACAGTGGGGGGACGCGGGGATGTACTTGCAGACGGTCATGCTGCTGCTGAGGGCGGAAGGGTTGCACAGCTGCCCTCAGGTGATGTGGACGATGTATCGCAAGACCGTCAGCCAGTTGGTAGGGGCAGCTGACGGGCTCGTGCTGTTCTGCGGTGTCGCGGTGGGATTCGCGGAGGAGGGGGTGCCGCCGCTGCGCACCGGGCGGGCGGACATGGCAGAAACAGTGAGCTTCATCGGAGGGTGACCGCCGGGCGGTCAAGTACCACGGGATCGCGCTACCGCGACCGTCAGAACGACACGAACGGCTCAGGTCAGGAGGACACGAGCCGCTCGTACGTCGCCAGCAGCCCGTCGGCCGTCCCGCGGTCGGCGGGCCGCAGGGGTGAGCGGACCGGGCCGGCCGGCAGGCCCAGCGCGTTGAGGATCGCCTTGGCGGTGACGGTCCCCGGCAGGCCCGCCGCCATCATCGCCTCGATGAGGGGCGTGGCCCGCTGCTGGAGGCGGGCCGCCTCGGCCGTGGCGCCCGCGTCGAACGCGTCGAGGATCGCCCGGAACTCGCGCGGGACGACGTTCGCGACCGTGCTGACGTAACCGGCCGCGCCCACCGCGTACAGGGCGAGGACGTGCTCGTCGCAGCCCGCGTAGTACGCCAACCCGGTGCGCGACAGCACCTTCTGGGTGCCGAGGAAGTCGTAGGAGCAGTCCTTCACCGCGACGATCCGGGGGTGTTCGGCGAGGCGGATCATCGTCTCGGGTTCGATGCGGGTGCCGGTGCGACCTGGGATGTCGTACAGCACGACCGGCAGCCCGGAGGCGTCCGCGACCTCCCGGAAGTGCGCCTCGACGGCGTCCTGCGGGGGTCTGCTGTAGTACGGGGTGACCACCAGCACGCCGTCCGCGCCGGCCTTCTCGGCGGCCAGGGCGAGCTCGACGGTGTGCCGGGTGTCGGCGGTGCCCACGCCCGCCACGAGCGACGCGCGGTCGCCGACCGCCTCGCGCACGGCGCTGACCAGCGTGGACTTCTCGGCGTCCGTCGTGGTGGGCGACTCACCCGTGGTGCCGGAGAGGACGAGGCCGTCGCAGCCCTGCGTCACCAGCCGGTCGGCGAGCCGCTGCGCGCCGTCGAGGTCGAGCGTGCCGGCCTCGGTGAAGGGCGTGATCATCGCGCACAGGGCACGGCCGAAGGGAGGGGGCGGAGAGGCTGCGTTCGTCATGAGAGTAGTCTCGGCCCGGCCATCGTGAAGCTCCACTTAAATTTACTACGAGATATACATAAGCATTGCTGATAGGTAGGGCCGGTCGGCGTGGCTCGATCAGGGCGGGAGCGGGGGCGGCGAGCAGGGGTAACAGGGGCCGGTCCGGGTACCCGGGGGTTTCCGGAAGAGAGAGGAGGCGGAACACCGTGACCGGGACCATGCACTCGCGACCTGCCCTCGACGATCACCATTCGGTGGGCGATCTCGTCGGACAGGCCACCGAACAACTCTCCCGGCTGGTACGGCAGGAGATCGGCCTCGCGAAGGAGGAGCTGGCCGAGAAGGGCCGGCGTGCGGGCCGTGGCGGCGGGCTGCTCGGTGCCGCGGGCGCCGTGGCCTACGCCGGTTGGCTCGCCCTGGCTGGTACGGCCACCGCCGCGCTCTCGCTGACGCTGCCCGTGTGGGCCGCGGCGCTGATCGTCACGGCGGTGCTGTTCGCGCTCGCCGGTCTGCTGGCCGCACTCGGCCGCTCCCAGCTGCGACGTGCCGCGCCCGCCACCCCCGAGGCAACCCTCGGCAGCGTCAGGGCCGATGTCGACGAGATCAGGGAAAGGGCGCATCGATGACGGACAGGACACCGAAGGGGACGGGCGGTGCCAAGGGGCCCGACGAGCTGCGCCGGCAGATAGCGCAGACCAGGAGTCAACTCGGCGACACCATCGAGGAGTTGGCCGCGAAGGCGGACGTGAAGGGGCGCGCCCTGGCTCGGGCTGCCGACCTCAGGGACAAGGCCGGCGCCATGACCGTCCAACTGCGCAGCACCGCGGCGCAGGCGAGCCACGTCATGCAGGGCAAGGCGACCCAGGCGGGGCATGCCGTGCAGGGCCGGGCGAGCCAGGCCGGACACGCGGTCCAGGGCAAGGCGGGCCAGGCCGGGCACGTCGTGCAGGGCAGGGCGGGCCAGGCCGGGCACATGGTCCAGGGCAAGGCGGGCCGGGCCGGGCACGTCGTGCAGGGCAGGGCGGAGCAGGCGGGCCACGCCGTGGAGGGGCTGCCGAGCCCGGTGCGGACCGTCGTCCAGGCCGGTCTGCGGCACCCCGGCGTGGTGCTGATCGCCGGCGCCGCGGGCGTGGTGATCGCGGCGGGCGTGCTGCGGCGACGCCACCACTGAGGGGACCTCCGGCGGTCCCAGTGAGCAGTGCTTGACCTCAAGTCTGGTCGAGGTCGGACGGTGGGCGGTGTACACGCACCGCCCACCGATCCGTGGAGGCAGGCATGACCCGCCGCACCGACGCCCACCCCGACCCCGCCGACCCGCGCGTCCGCTCGCCCCTCTTCAGCACCTGGCGGGTGGGGACGCCGACACGTCAGCGGCAGACCGTCGAGGCCTTCGCCGCCGCCTGGGAGCGTCGCCCCTGGCCCGACGGCGACCTGCTCGCCCACCACGTCTACACCGGTCACGACACCGCCACCGTGCTGCACTACTCGCAGTGGACGAAAACACCCGCCCAGGAACGCGTCGACGAGATCGACAGCGCCGTCCCCGGGATCGAGCGCCTCGGCCCCGGCCGCTACCAGCGGTACCGGAGCCGGGAGCGGGCCGCCGGCGACGTACGCGTGCCGGGCCTGATCGTGACCGTACGGATCGACTTCGAACCGCACGCCGCCGAACAGCGGCGCGACTGGATCGACACCGTGCTCCGGGCCCTCGCCGACGACCCCGCCGGGCATCGGGGCCTGATCGCCGCCCACTTCCATCTCGGCGGCGACGGCGACGGCACGCACATCCTCAACTACGCCGAGTGGGAAAGCGCCGGTGCCTACGATGCGGCGATGGCGGCGCCCGGGGAGGGTGTCGGGTCGCCCACTGACCTGTGGGAGCGCGTGCGGACGTATCCGGGGGCGAAGGGGTTCACCGGCAGCCGGTACGACCACGCGCTCGGCCTGGTGCCCGGCTGACGAGAGATGCGACGGGGCCGACCGGACGCGCTGTCCGGCCGGCCCCGTCACCGGGATCTACGGGTGGAACCGCAGCACCTGCGGGTCGTGGTCGCTGATCTGGTCGTTGAACTCCGCGTTGATGTGCACGCTGTCGTACTCGAAGTCGCAGCCGCGCCGGATCGACGGGCTGACCAGGATCTGGTCGAGGACCTGGCTGTTGCCCTGGTAGTCGTACGTGTAACGCTCGCTCTTCGGCAGCGACTTGATCGCCGACCACAGCTCGCCGTCACCCTCGAGGAGCCTCGCGGTGTCGGAGAACTCGAAGTCGTTGATGTCGCCCAGCGCGATGACGTCGGCGTTCTTCTGGACGTCGAGGATCTGCTTGACGAACGCGTTCACGAGCGTCGCCTGCTGGTGGCGCTGGGTCTCCGAGCTGCGCGCCGGGGGCTGGTACTGCGAGGTCAGGCCCTGGTCGCCGCCCTTGGAGTTGAAGTGGTTGGCGATCACGAAGACCGTGCGACCGCGGAAGACGAACTCGCCGGCCAGCGGCTTGCGGCTGTTCGCCCACGCCGTGTCGGTGGGGTCGATGCGGCCGGGGGAGGCGGTCAGCTGCGCCTTGCCGTGGACCTTCGTCACGCCGGTGGCGGTGGTCGCGTCGCCGCCCGCGCGCTCGGTGAAGGAGACCCGCTCCGGGTTGAACAGGAACACCTGGCGGATGTTGCCGCCGGGCTCGCCGCCGTCCGCGTTGTTCGTCGGGTCGATCGAGCGCCAGTCGTACGTCGGGCCGCCCGCCGCGACGATCGCGTCGATCAGTTTGGTCACCGTCTGGTCGGCGGCCACCGTGCCGTCGTTCTTCGCGCCGTTGTTGTCCTGGATCTCCTCCAGGGACACGATGTCGGGCGACTTCAGGTTGTTCACGATCGCGGAGGCGTGCTCCTCGAACGTGGCGTCGGACGGGTCGAGGTTCTCGACGTTGTACGTCGCGACCGCCAGCTCGCCCTTCTTCTGCTTCTGGGTGGTCTCCCGCTGCAGGCCCGCGCTCTTCAGCGTGCCGATCTCGCTCGCGACCAGCGTGTAGCCGCCGAACTGGTTGTAGTCCAGCGGGCCGGCGGTCGTGCCGGTGAGCGTGTCGCCGACGTTCGCGGCGGGGAAGTCGGCCACCGCTCCCAGGGACTGGATCTGGAGCCGGCCGGTGTTCTGGGAGTCGTAGGAGCCGTAGACCGTGCCGCCATGGCGGTTGGCGTGCTCGCGCGGCTTCACCGTCACCCACAGCTCGGTGTACGGGTCGGTGGCGCCGACCACGCGCGCGTCGGCGACCCGGACGTTCATGCCCTCCAGGGACTCGTAGTAGTCCAGGGCGTACTTCGACGGCTGAAGCGTCAGGCCGTTGACCGAGCCGCTCGCGGCGCTGTCGCCGGCCGGGGCGTAGGCGTCCGGTACGGAGCGGGCGTCGACGACGGTGGCGGCCGGGACGGCGTTGCCGCTGGAGACGACGGTGACCGTCGGCTTCGTGATCTCGGTCAGCGTCTGGTTGCCGGACGAGGCGCCGCCCGGGACGAACTCCGAGACCGTGCCGCTGACGGTGACGGCGTCGCCGACGGCGACCTTCGGGGCGGAGCTGGTGAAGACGAAGACGGCCTCACTGGTGGCCGGGTCGGCGTCCGGGGTCGGATCCTGGATCCAGAAGCCTCTGGAGGAGCCGTAGCCGCGCACGCCGGTGACGATTCCGGCCACGTCCGTGACCTGCTTGCCGGCGTACGGGGATATCCGGGTGCTGCCCTGAATGTCGTGGATGCGCACGGAGTCGGCGTGCGCGGGAGAGGTGAGGACGACGATGGACGCCGCGGAACAGACGGCGGCGACGGTGAGCGCGGCGAGGCGCGCGGAAGACCTGCTCGGCAAGGGATCCCTCCGGGGACGTACGTGGGCGCCGGGACGAGGGTGGAGCGTGGGCGGTGGGCCGCGACCGGTGGGGCGACGGCGACGCGCGTAGAAGTCGGGGACACAGGTGTTCACTGATTTCTACGCGCGTCAATCTCCTGCCTGCTCAGGTCAGTTGTCAAGGTTTCAGCCATGTACGGATCCCGACCGGGAGATGAACCGGGTGGCATGGGTGGAAATCCGTCTAGGCTGAGCGGTTGAGTGGTACGACGCGTCCGAGGAGAACCAACCGATGTCAGACAGCTCCCCCTTGCCGCCGGTGCGCCTGCACCCCGAAGCGGAGCTGGCGCGGGACGCGCTGTCCACGCCGTTGCTCTCCCGGGCCGCGCGGCTCGCCCGCTGGGCCGGTCCCCAGACGCGCGTCGACGCGGGGGGTGGGCTGGTCGACGAGCAGTTGCCGGCGGCGGCCGAGGTGCTCGGGCTGGGTGAAGGTGACTCGGTTGAGGGGCTCGGGCCGGACGGGGGTGACGCCGCGGCCCTCGCGAGTGAGGCGTGGCGGGTTGCCGTGGACGCCGGGCTCGTCGAGGTGGTCGACGAGGAGGCGGGCACCGTGGCGGCGGGGGCGGACCTCGCGTTGCTGACCGGCGGGTCGCCGCACGACGTGCTCGGTGTGTGGCTGGCCGCGCTGGAGACCGTGCTCGCCGACGCGAGCGTGCCCGACCTGGACGACCTGGTCGAGGCGGTGGGCGAGGGCGGCGAGGTCGACCTCTCGCGGCTGGACTGGGATCCCGAGGCGGAGGCGGAGTTCCTCGACGGGGTGCTGGGCAACCTGTACCTGCTGACGGTCAGTGAGGACGGGCCCGGGGAAGGGCCGGTGCCGCTGCCGGCGCTGGCCGCGTCGATGATCGTGCCCGGTGACATGGGAGAGCCCAGCAACGATGTGCTGGAGCAGGTGTCCGACGCGATGATGCGGCTGGACGACCAGTTCCGGGTGCTGGCGCCGGTGGGGCTGGTGGAGTACCAGCCGGTCGACGAGGCGTTGATGGCGGACACCGACGAGGAGCCCTCGGAGCCCCCGGCGCCGGTGGACGACACGGATGTCTCTCGCTACGGCATGGTGCGGCTCACGCCGCTCGGGCTGTACGGGTTGCGGGCGCGGCTCCTGGAGGCCGGGTTCACGGCGCCCGCCGTCGGGGACCTCGCGGGCAAGGGGGCCGACGCGCTGCTCGACGAGACGGCGTCCTACGGGCCGCGGGCGGCGCTGGCGGAGACCGAGCAGTGGCTGGCGCGGCGTGAACCGCTGCTTGCGGCACGGGAGTTGCTCGGTGCGGCTCGGGGGGCGGACATGGGTGCGCCGCTGCGTCGGTTGCGCTGTCAGCAGGCACTGTCGCTCGTTGGTGTCCAGGCCGAGTCCGCCCTGCGTGAGGTGCTGGACGATGCGGAGTTGGGTGGGCTGGCTCGGGTGTGGCTGAGCGAGCACGGGGCGTCCGATGTGCCGGCGCCGTCCGAGGCGATGGTCTTCTGGCTCACCATCGACACGGTCGCGGCGCAGTTGGCCGCAGAGGGCAACTCCGAGGAGTTGCGTGAGCTGGTGGCCGGGCTTGCGGAGCAGCACCGTGGGTTCTTCGCGGCGGCGTGGCGTGTGGATCATCCCGCTACGGCGGACGTGTTGGAGGAGATGGGGCGGTTGCACCCTGACAAGAGGGTGGCGAAGGAGGCTCGGAAGGCGGCGTTCAAGGCGCGGTCGCAGCGGGGGGAGTGAAGCGCTTCGGGGACGCGTGCCTCGGGTGTGCGTGCTGTGGGGGTGGGTCGGGGGGGGGGGGGGGGGGGGGGGGGGGGGGGGGGGGGGGGGGGGGGGGGGGGGGGGGGGGGGGGGGGGGGGGGGGGGGGGGGGGGGGGGGGGGGG